>JAFARV010000276.1 GCA_019245255.1 Acidobacteriaceae bacterium
GCGCCAGGCAGTTTATTCTGATTCCATCTGCAGCTAGTTCGCGGCCAAGTACAGTTGTCAATCGAATCACTGCAGCTTTGGCGACATCATAACCAGAGAATCCGCCGGGGGTTTTCCGTCCGTGCCAGAGCGCGGAGATTGAGGCCACGTTGACGATCGAGCCCCCTCCGTTGCGGCGCATCACGTCAATTCCGTAGCGTGTGACATTGAGCGTTCCGAACAGGTCGGCTTGGAGCGGAGGTCCCCAACCGCCAATTCCCTCTCCGGATGGCGCTGGCGATGAGGCGTTATTCACGAGAACGGAGAACCCGCCAAACTCAGATTCGGTAAATTCCATCAGAATGCGAGTCTGAGCTTCATCAGCGACGTCGGCCTTGCGGAAGACGGCTCTTCCTCCGTTGGCTTCGATGAGCCGTGCAGTTTCGCGACCGCCCACCTCGTCGATATCGCAAACGACTACGGGGAACTCCCGTGCAAAACGGATCGCGATCGCCCGGCCGCATCCGGTTCCCCCAGAACCAGTGACCAGCACTGGTCCCACATCATCTTTCATCATGTTGTCAGCGGCGCCTTCAGTCTGCGTTCAATCGAGATCGTATTCGAACGTGAATAGTGTTCGATGATCCTGCTCTTTTTTCCAACGGTACGTGCCGGCACCCTGAATCTTGGCGAGCCCCTCAGCCCCGAACCAGGGACAACGGACCACTTTGCTTCCAGGGTGTCCGTCGCAAACATCCCCTGGCTTTTTAGGACAAAACTGCCAGTTCGCTCGCCAATGGAACCAACGATTCTTTCCACTCCCACGAAGATCCCCGTGCTCTGGCCGATGTAAACCATCAGATATTCAGCTGCGCCTTCGCCGACGATGTCACCGCGCGAAAGTTGCTCGGACCTTCGCGAGACTCAGTTTCTCATCGCTAACGACGAAATATGGTTCCTCGCTCCAGTTCCGCGTCTCACAAGTTCCTTCTGCCCGAAGTGACACTCTAAACCTCCTTTCGGCCGGACGTAGCCGCCGCTGTGAGGCCTTCGATCCCAAGGTCCATAACGCCGGTCTTGACGCCATTGGCAAGCGCTTCCGCGTCTCCGCCAGTCGCCGAGAATTCCGCGATCCAGGTCACTCGAGTCCGTGACCCATTGAGCCTTGTGAAGCGTACAAGGGACTCATGATCTCGCATCGGAAGTGGCGATTCGATAACGGAATACTTATAGTAATGATTCTCTGGCGAGATCGCGAGAAGCCGTTCCCGGATGCACATCCCGTTTCGAAGTCGAAGATTGCGTACGCTGCCAGCGTCTGTACCTGTCCCCGACTCGAGCCTGCTCGCGATGACGTCCGGGTGCCAATGCGCAATATTGTTGAAATTGCTCACGAAGCTCCACAAGACATCAACGGGTGCATCAATCTGGCCGGAACTCTCGACTCTCAAATGCTGACCTACCGAAAAGATGCGCTGTGGCTCCGGTCCATCCAGTTCAGATGGCCTCCGTCCACCAAACCTGCTGGACCCTGTAGCGCTCGTTAGGAGTGGAACGCTCAAGATAGCCAGTGGGCCCGGGCCCGTGCGTGCGATAAGATATCGGACCAGGTCCGCTGCCGACTCCAGCAAGCGGGCGTTTCTCAAAGGGCCCGCGTTGACTGGATTCAGCCCAAGATCGTGCGCAAGAATTTCGACAGCAATACGCGCATCTTGATGGTCGGTAGCGATTAGGACGGATACGTGCTTGTCTTGCAACTCTGCGCGCTCGATTTCAAAGACCTCTTGAGGGAGCATGTTAAACGCCTTTGCCACCTTTGCATTTGGTGCCTGCGTCTGGAGTGTCTCCGCCAAGGAACTTGGCGACACCTCGAATTGAAAGCCTGAAGGGATCGCTCTGTTGTTGAGATCGATCAGCGGTTTTCCGTTGAGAACGTCACGATCTCCGATCGCATCTGCGGGATCGATTCCCCTAACGCAGTAGAGAAGAACATCCCCAAAGCTGGCCGCCTCATGATTCGTTCCATTTCGAACTTCGGCCGTTGCGTGGGCACGTGCGAGTACTGCGGCCTCACCCGCCGCCTCAGGCCGGCGGCCGCCGAAGAATACCTCATGACCGGCCGCCGCCCACAATCCGCCGAGTGTCCGTCCCATGTTGCCGGTACCGATAATACCGATCTTCATCAGCCCGATTCTTGCATTGGGCGGGCTGATCCACAATGACAAATGTTCCTCACATTCTGCCAAGAGGACCGAGCGATGAGAACGGGTTGAATTAACTCCGGTTGAACAAGCCGCTAAGTCGCCGCCGATCTCGGCTGCCGTGGCAGAAGATAAGGAGGATTGGCATTGCTGCCAGGTTTGGGCGCGTCCTACGCTGACGATATGGACAGGCACATCGGCACTCGCTGGAAAGGTACCCGATACATCGGAATGGTGGCAATGCCAGAAACGCATGCGCTGGAGATCGTCGGTCCATACGAAGTTTTCGCACGCGCAGCCGAAATCAGCACAAGTCGCCTGCTTCCGACCCGGTATCAAGTCGAAGTCGTGTCCGTGAAAGGAGGTCCGGTTGGTCCAGAAGGGGCCCTTTGTGTTTTGCCAAAACGCACCTATGGTACGGTCTCAGGACCAATTGACACACTGCTCATCGTGGCCGGCGCAAGCGCGCCTCACAAGCCGCCAGCCCAGCCGTTTCTGGCATGGCTGAAGAAACAGATCCGCCGCACTCGCCGATGGGGTTCCATCTGCGCCGGAGCCTTTGTCCTGGCTGAAGCTGGTTTGCTCGACGGCCGCAGAGCTACAACCCATTGGGGATTGGGAAGAGAACTGGCCCGCCGATATCCCAAAGTCAGAGTCGATTCGAGTCAAATCTTCTCACGCGACCACAACGTATACACTTCGGCAGGTGTAGCGGCCGGGATGGACCTCGCCCTCGCGATGGTCGAGGAAGACTTCGGGCATCAGTTTGCGCTAGATATTGCTCGGGATTTGGTCCTCTTTCTGCGACGATCTGGTAACCAGTCCCAATTCAGCCCACAGCTGGAATTACAAGCAGCGGATTTCGAGCCGCTGCAGGACCTACTGGGCTGGATCGCAGATCATCTGGGGCAGGATTTGCCGGTCGAGACGCTCGCAGAAAGAACGGGTATGAGTCCTCGCAATTTTGCCCGCGTGTTCGCTCGCGAGTTGGGCATAACGCCGGCAAAATACGTGGAACGAGTACGATTGGATGCCGCGAGACGGCGTCTAGAGGAGTCATCCCAAACGCTTGAGGCAATAGCAAAACAAACCGGCTTCGGAAGCATTGAGTCGTTGCGGCGAGTTTTCTTGAAGCATCTGAACACTACGCCCGGCGCCTACCGGCAGCACTTTCAAAGGTCCAGTAATTGACCACAAACCAAGCGAACCTCGCCGGACGTCAACACGGTTATCGTTGCCCGCGCGGAAGATTCGCTGTTCAGAAACACGCCTCTGCGGTTTTTCCAAGCCATAGGCCAAACCCGATGCTGAACGGATCGCATCCGTTTAGTATCAATTCGGATGTCGTTAAGGGCGCTGCTTACGAATTCTGGTCCTATTAGGGGCAAAATCGGCAACTGAGCGACCTTCTGCCGGATAGATCCGCCCTGATCGCCCAGTATTTAGGTACGGTTCCGCTCACTGGCTGTTAACAGGCGCTCTTGGACAAACTGTCACCCATCTCTCCGGTCCACTTCGTTACCGGTGTGCCCGGTCTGTGCCAAATCAAGCCGCGCTCCCTGCTGGTCTAACCTAGTAGTAACCGTTGATGCCCACCGATGTCTCTGATGCGCCGCGTGTTGAAGAGTTGTATCAGGCGCTCGAGCAGCGGGTGCGGACACTCCGTCCGCATGAAGATATCAGCGCTCTGAAGCGCGCCTTCGAGTTCGCGCTCGAGCACCACCGTCACCAGCGGCGTAAGTCCGGCGAGCTGTACATCACGCATCCCTTAGCGGTCGCCAATTTGCTCGTCGACATGGACATGGACCCGGTCTGTATTCAGACCGGTCTTCTGCACGACACAGTCGAGGACGTGAAGAGCGTCACAATCGAGCAGATCCGGGATGCCTTTGGAACAGACGTTGCCCGCTGCGTAGATGGCGTAACCAAGCTGAACAAAATCGGTTTCGCCAGCCGGGACGATCGCCAGGCGGAAAGCCTGCGTAAAATGCTGCTGGCGATGACCAGCGACATTCGAGTGATCATCGTCAAGCTGGCCGACCGTTTGCACAATATGCGCACCATCAGCAGCCTGGCGCGTGAGCGTCAGATTGCAATCGCGCAGGAAACGCTTGAGATTTACGCCCCGATCGCACACCGGCTCGGGATGGGAAAGATTCGTGGCGAGCTCGAGGACCTGTCCTTTCAGACGCTCGAGCCCGAAGCCGCGGCGGAGCTTTTGCGGGAGATCGAATCCAAGCGGCAGGAAAACGAAGAATGGCTGCGCCAGATCCGAACCCAGATAGAGCAGAAACTGGCCCGCGAAGACATTCCTGCCCGCGTCGACGGCCGTGTGAAGCGCGCCTATTCCGTCTATCAAAAGCTCAAAAGACAGAAGATCCCTCTCGACCAGGTTTACGATTTACTCGCGCTGCGCATCATTACTGATTCCGTAAAGAACTGCTACGCCGCGCTGGGAGTGATCCACAATGAGTGGCACCCGATTCCGGGACGCATCAAGGATTTTATTGCCATGCCGCGTCCTAACCTGTACCAAAGCCTGCATACATCCGTCATTGGCCCCGGAGGCATTGCAGTCGAAGTGCAGATCCGGACCGCAGAGATGCACCGCATTGCGGAGGAGGGCATTGCGGCGCACTGGAAGTACAAGGAAGGCGCTAAAGGACCCGGCGAAGAGGACCAGCGAATCGCCTGGTTGCGCCAACTCGTCGAGTGGCAGCGCGAAATGCGCGATTCAGCCGACTTCATGTCGACGCTCAAGCTCGATCTGTATCCCGAAGACGTCTACACGTTCACTCCACGCGGAAGAGTGATTGCACTTCCGCGCAATGCAACGCCCATAGACTTTGCTTACTCCATTCACACCGACGTAGGAAACACCTGTGTCGGCGCCAAAGTGAACGGAGTGATCAAGCCGCTCAAATACGCACTGCGGAATGGCGATGTCGTCGAGATCCTTACGCAGCCCGGGCATCAGCCGAGCAAGGACTGGCTCGCGATTGTAAAGACAGCGCGCGCGCGCAACAAGATCAAGCACTTCATCAATGCGGCGGAGCGCGCGAAAGCTGTCGAAATCGGACAGAAGTCGCTCGAAAAAGAGGCTCGCAGACTCGGTGTCAATCTCGGCCGCATTTCGCAGGACGATTTGGCGTCGGTGGCATCCGAGTACGGAGTCGCCAAAACGGAAGACCTCTACGCGGGTCTGGGATTCGGGAAGTACTCGGCGCGTCAGATTCTGCAGAAGGTTGCTCCCGAAGAAGTGGAGGCCGCGCCCGCGGTTCCCGTGCCGCCGGTCCGTCCAACCCCGGCTCCGGGAACGGCATTCGGCGATGGCGATCTCGCCATTCATGTGAAGGGCATCGACGACGTCCTGGTCTATCGTGCCAAGTGTTGCAATCCGATTCGCGGAGAACAGATCGTCGGCTACATCACCCGCGGGAAGGGAATTGCCGTGCATTCGGTCCAATGCCCGAATGTGCAGAATCTTCTATACGATGCAGAACGCAGAATAGATGTCGATTGGGCGCGCAGTGCGCACGAACCTCTACCAGTAAAAATCGTGATTTACACAGACGATCGCCCGGGAATTCTGCATCAATTAACGTCTATTCTAAGCTCAGAAGCAACTAATATCCGAACATTAGAGGCACGTACCGATGAGAAACGCGGCGACGAAAGTGCCGTAGTTGACATCACAATAGATGTCCGTGACAAAAAACAATTGGAGCGCGTGATCACCTCATTCCGCCGCATACCTGGAGTGCGCGACATAGAGCGTGTCCCCACCACGCAGTGAGCCGATGACCGATCCAGCGCAGATGTCGAATCAACCAACGTTAACCGCCGACCCGGAGCATATCGCCATATCAAAATCGGCCGGAATTAAAATAGATTGGCGGGATGACCACCACAGCGATTACCCTCTAGCCTGGTTACGCGATGAGTGCCCGTGTGCTTCCTGCACGGGCGCGCACGGCACGGAGCCCCGGAAAACGAGCTACTCGAATCCAGGGCCGTTTCCCATGTTCAAACCTGCGCTGAAGATCAGCTCCGTTGAGCCAATCGGACA
>JAFARV010000349.1 GCA_019245255.1 Acidobacteriaceae bacterium
TCATGACGTCCGGCTGTACTTCCGAAACGATCGCCGCCAAGCCTGCGACCCTACGGCCTGTCATCAGCCGCACACTCTTGTATAACTGCTCGGGATCGTAGCTCGTGTTCGCAACTACAACTTCATACCCTCGCTGGTGTGCTTCGGATTCGACCTTGGAGACGATATCGAAGAAGAAGGGATTCTCCATATTCGATACGACAATGCCGAAAGTCCTGCTTTTTCCCGCGGCCAGCGAACGCGCGTGCAGATTCGGATGATAATTGAGGTCCGCAATTGCTTTCATGACCCGGTCGCGCGTCGAATTACGAACAACGCTCTTGTTATTCAGCACGCGTGAAACGGTTGCGGTTGATACCTTGGCGCGTTCCGCGACTTTCTCCAGGTTCATGTTTGTTTCCTCATGGTAACGCCAGGAGGCGCGGCAGGAAGACGGGTGCTCCCTCGAATTCGGTGGACCAGGAATGCCGGCCAACATCGAATATCGGTTAACCCTGTAATCGCTTGCACCGCTATGCGTTGCCGGGCAATGGGATAATCAGGCAGCGGCTGCAGTTTAGCTGCAAGGGCTTGCATGCCCTTGATGTGGATTCCGCGATGCCGCGTGTGATAACAAGAACAGCATGAGCACCATTGTCGCGGGCGCCGACTTCGGCACTTTGAGCGTCAGGGTTTCCGTTTTTGACAGCCAGAAGGGCCGGCTTGGAGCGGGCATCGCAGAGTATGCATTGCACCGCAAGCGGAACGATCCGGATTACGCCACCCAAAGCCACGAAGATCACACAACGGCACTCACCAGTGCAGTTCGGAAGGCGCTCGCCGATGCCAACGTCGACGGATCGTCAATTGCGGCGCTTGCGATCGATACTACGGGCTCGAGTGTGATCCCGGTTGACGAGAACATGCAGCCGCTCGATGAGTACTACTTGTGGTGCGATCACCGGGCCTGGCGGGAGGCCGCAGAGATTACGCAGAAAGCTCATGCGTCCCGGCTCGAGGCCATCGACTGGTGTGGCGGCGTCTATTCCTCCGAGTGGGGTTTTTCGAAGCTCCTGCACTGGTTGCGAAATAATCCTGAGAAACGGGCGAAGTTTGCCTCTGCCTTTGAGCACTGCGATTTTATTGCGGCTACGCTCTCCGGGGTGAAACACCCTTCGGAAGCAGTGCGTAGCGTTTGTGCAATGGGACACAAGTGGCTTTGGAATCCGGCACTGGGCGGCCTGCCGCCGGAAGAATTCCTGGTGTCCGTCGATCCCTTGCTCAAAGAGGTACGCGAAAAACTGAATGGACATTGCGCAACATCGGATCACATCGCGGGAAAACTTTCCATGGAATGGGCCGAAAGGTTGGGCTTACGCCCGGGCATTCCCATTCCGGTTGGCGCCTTCGATGCGCATTGGGATGCGATTGGTGCGGGTGTGAAGCTTGGCGACATAGTGAATGTAGTCGGCACATCGACATGCATCATCGGGCTCAGCGACAGAGCGACGCTGGTGCCTGGAGTTTGCGGCGTGGTGCCGGGATCGGTCGATCCCAAGCTTACGGGCATCGAAGCCGGCCTATCCGCAGTGGGAGACATTTTTGAAGCCATCGCTCGACGCGCAGGAACGACGGTCGCCGAGCTCTCGAGCGAGATTAATGGGTATCGTCCCGGCCAGACGGGACTGCTTCGATTGACTTGGGACAACGGCGATCGCACCGTACTCGTGAATCCGGAGTTGGGCGGAATTACGCTCGGCTGGAATCTCACCAGCACGGCCGCGGATGAACTTTTTGCTGCAATTGAGGGCACCGCGTTCCATACCCGGGTCATTCTCGAACGCATGCAGGAAAACGGCGTCACCATTAATCGAGTCATCAACGGCGGTGGCATTCCAAAGAGAAATGAGTTGCTCAATCGCGTCTATGCGAGCGTGCTGAACAAGCCCATTCTGGTTCCGGAAGGCGACGTTACCAGCCTCGGCTCGGCGATCTTCGCTTTCATGGCGGCGAAGGCCTTTCCGGCCATTGAAGATGCACAAGCGGCGCTCTGTCCACCTCATCGGGTCTTTGAACCCGAACCGGAATCCGTACGTGTTTATGAACGGTTATATCCGCTGTATCGCCGCATCTACTTCGCGATGGGAAGTCGCGAAGCTGCAGCAGCGCCGTTGGGGGATGTACTTCCGGAACTGAGGGCGGTTGCGGCGGAAGTGAGGCATTAGACGGATGCGGCTCA
>JAFARV010000351.1 GCA_019245255.1 Acidobacteriaceae bacterium
GAGCGTGAGGCGAAGAGCTTCTTCGGCCGGAACACCTTCGGTCAACATGCCGGCGTATTTTTGACCTAAGTGTTCGGCGAGTTCTTCGACAATCGACTGCTCGCGCGCAGGCTCGAGGTTCATACGAGCAATTGCAGCGCGCACCTCCCGTTCACAATCAGGCATGCTCTGCTCCCGTGATGCGATTCATGGCTTCGACAAAATCGCGCCACGTATTCCGCTGTGCCTTCAGGACCTTTTTCCCTTGAGAGGTCAGACTGTAATAGCGGCGCCGGCGCTGGCCCGCCTTCTCTACCCAACGACCTTCAACGAAACCACGCTTTTCCAGGCGGTAAAGCAATGGATAGAACGAAGCAACATTGAACTTGAGCACTCCGTTCGACCGCTCTTCAATTAGTTTGCTGATTTCATAGCCGTGGCGAGGGCGGTGCTCCACGAGCGAAAGAATCAGAAGCTCCGCACTGCCCTTCTTCAGCTCCCGCTCGAACACTGCCTCTGCTATATATGCCATTGACACATATGATAGTGCCAGATTGAGCCCCTGTCAACGCCAGGCACGGCGAGTTTTCGTCTTAAACCAGAGCGTGCCCGGACAACCGCTCGAGTACACGCAGCGGAGAGCGCTGAGGATCATGCATCGCGGCGACCGGGAGATAAAAGGTCTGCTCGAAGGCGAATTGGCCGGACATAGCCGCGTGAGAGACCCAATCCGTAAAGCAGGCCCAGGTTGCTCCGGGCGGAAAAGCGACTTCGTTTTGGGCAAACCGTGATTGATACGCCTGGTCTGCTTTCATCCGGTCGTGGATGCCGAGCATGAAGTGGTCGTACTCAGTACGTCGGGCCTTAACAACGCGAAACAGGAGCAGTAGCGAAGAGGACCCCGGAAAGGGCGGCCGGATGTCAGGCAGGTACTTAGCAGCGACCTGCTCGAACGGCTCGCCAACCCGCCAAGTGCGGGGTGTGTGCGGATTGACATTCGTGAATACGCGGAGAATTCGGATGCCCTGCATCGGACGGGACGGGAACGCATCGACATGCAATCGCGTATCGTCCTGGCGCCAGGAGGTACCGCGACCGGCCACCTCGGCTGGACGGAAGCTCGTAAAACCTGACTGCAGGTGATCCCCATACCCGGGACAAAGCGCCTTCACTAACTCTGAGGCTCGATTATGGTAGCGCTGCAACATGCTAAGTAACAGGTCGCGGTGGGATCCCTGGCAACTTGTTCCGCGCAAAGCTCCAGAGTCAGGACGATAGCTGATATTTTTCGATTTGCCATCGAGGCATTCCGGAGAGAGAAAGCGCCCCTCAGCCGCGGACAGTTCAAAATGAAGCTGCGGCGCATACATAACCCTTCCACCCTCGAGGGCGTCTACGGCTTTTGCCAGGATCTCGGGAGCAAACGGCCCCTTCCAACAGGTGATGTCGAGTGGTTCCAGAACGTTCATCTCCTCAAACTGTAGCCGAAGGCGAAACGGCCGGAAGTCCTATTAAGAACCGCGATGGTTGGAAAGAAAGTCGCTGTCGATCGCGCGGCGGCCAGCGAAGCCATCAGCTACGTGATGCCAGTGAGAGATGCCCGATTCGCCCAGCTTCCAGCACAGATAGACTTCCTTATCGCGATAAAGAGTCGGGAAATCGATGAGCCCCATGTCAAGGTCTTTTACCAGACAGCCGATCTCTTCGAGTTTCTCGAGCGAGCCTTTCAAAATGCGGGCAGAAGAGTCCTTCCGCGCGCGAGCGTGCCCGATCTTTTCGGTGGAAACCACCATACCGCCCGTCAGCGCAATCCGTTGCATGAAGGCTTGAATCTCCTGTTCGGCGCGGTCGTAGTCCTGCTTGGCCTGGATGCAACTATGAAGCAGGTTCTCGACTTCTGGAAGCAGGCTTTCGGCTTCAGGCAAGGTGAAGTATTTCGGCACGGATTCCGGGTCAGTATAGCAATGCCCCGCTATGCTGAGATTTGCGAATAGGCATACATTGCTCGACAGCGGGATCGCTCGAGCGCTCAGCAGAGAAGGCCCACGAACTGGGGGCGAACACGTTCCAAATATTCTCTGCGAGCCCCCGCATGTGGCGCACAAAGGCTCCTGATCCCGAACAAGTTACAACTCTGAAGCGATTGCGGGAACTGCACGATCTTACACCGCTGGCTATTCACGACAGTTACCTGATAAATCTCGCCTCCCCGCCAGGCGAGATACGCGAAAAGTCAATCGATGCGTTCCGGGGCGAAATGGAACGCGCAATCGTGATCGGGGCCGATCACCTGGTCGCCCACCCGGGCAATTACAGAGGCCTCTCGCTTGAGCAGGGAATGTTGAATGTCGCCGAGGCTCTGGCGCTTGCGTGGCGTTCGCTGCCGGTTGATATGCGAAGGCAAGCGCGTTTCACGTTGCTACTCGAGAACACCGCAGGCGCCGGAGCGCAACTCGGCGGCAAGCTGGAAGAGTTGGCGACAATCCGTCATCTGGCCTCGCCATACCTCGACATTCCGATCGGGTATTGCCTCGATACCTGCCACTGCTATGTCGCGGGTTGGGATGTGGCAAGCGAAGCTGGGCTGGCGCAATTGGTCCGCGATGCAAGCGAGACACTGGGGCTCGGGCACGTACCGATCATGCACGCAAACGACGCAAAGATGAAGCTGGGATCACATTGCGACCGGCATGCCAACATAGGCGCTGGTTATATTGGTTTGGAGGGCTTCCGGCGCATCCTGAACCATCCGGAACTACGCGAGAAAGCCTTCATCCTCGAGACGCCCGTGGATATGCCGGGCGACGATCAACGCAATGTGAATGCGTTAAAGGAGCTGGTATTTCAGAACGAGCGTACGACCACCAGACAATCGAGCAGAAGTGGTATCGGCAGTGGGCGGAAGACCCGTCGCTCTATGTAGCAGACGCACCGGACAGGGCGAAATACTACGTGCTTGAGATGCTGCCGTATCCAAGCGGCAAGCTGCACATTGGACACGTACGCAACTATGCGATTGGGGATGCCCTCGCACGCTACATGTGGATGCGAGGTTATAACGTGTTGCACCCGATGGGGTGGGACGCGTTCGGTTTACCCGCTGAAAACGCCGCTTTGAAGCGCGGCCTGCACCCCCGCGAATGGACACTGAGCAACATCGCCACCATGAAGGCGCAGATGCAGCGGCTTGGCTTCGCGCTCGATTGGAACCGCGAAATCGCGACGTGCGAGCCCGCCTATTACCGCTGGAATCAGTGGTTTTTTTTAAGGATGTTCGAGCGAGGGCTGGCATACAGGAAAGAAGCGCTGCTCAACTGGTGCCCGGAATGTGGAACCGTGCTTGCAAATGAACAGGTGGTGAACGGCTGCTGCTGGCGTCACGAGACGACACCGGTCGAGCAACGCGCGATGCAGCAGTGGTTCCTTAAGATCACCGACTACGCGCCGCAGTTGCTGGACGACATGAACCAACTCGATGGTGGCTGGCCCGAGCGTGTTCTCGTCATGCAGCGCAACTGGATCGGCCGCTCGGAGGGCGCGGAAGTCGAGTTCCAGGTAGAAGGCCTGAATGACAAAATCCGCATCTTCACAACCCGCATCGACACAATCTACGGCGCGACGTGCGTCATCCTTGCGCCCGAGCATCCACTAGTTGAAAAGCTGATTGCGGATCACGACCGGCAGTTGAAGGTCAAAGAGATGATCGACGCCACCGCGCGTCAGGATCCAGGCAATATTCAAAAGCTGGGGATCGACACCGGGAAATACGCGATTCGTCCGTTCGACGGAGCGCGCGTTCCGATCTGGATCGGCAATTTTGTGCTGATGGGTTATGGAACAGGCGCCATCATGGCAGTGCCCGCGCATGATGAGCGCGACTTCGAATTTTGCCGAGCCTATGGCATTCCCGTCCGCCCGGTAATTCGGCCGCTAGACGGCTCTCTTGCGGATGGCGACACGATGCCCGAAGCGTTCACCGATTACGGCGTCGTCGAGAACTCCGGCGAATGGTCGGGCTTGAGCAGCGCCGACGCACGCCACCGGATGGCCGAATTCGCAAAGCAGAACGGATTCGGTGAGGGGGCAACCACTTACCGGATCAAGGACTGGGGCATCTCGCGGCAGAGATATTGGGGAACACCGATCCCCATGATCCATTGCCCAAAGTGCGGCATTGTTCCGGTTCCGGAGCGGGATTTGCCTGTCGTACTCCCGCTTGACGTGAAGATAACCGGCAAGGGACGCTCACCGCTCGAATCGGTGGCATCGTTTGTCCACATAGAGTGCCCGGTTTGCGGCGGCAGCGCTCGGCGAGAGACCGACACGATGGATACCTTCATCGACTCGTCTTGGTACTTCTACCGCTACTGCGACCCACGCAACAGTCAAGCGCCGTTCGATTCACAAGAGATTGCGCGCTGGTTTCCTATCGACCAGTACATTGGCGGCATCACGCATGCCATTCTCCATCTGATCTACTCGCGCTTCTGGACGAAGGTGATGCGCGATCTCGAAGTGATTCAGAATGCCGAGCCCGCCCGCAATTTGTTTACGCAAGGCATGGTGTTGAAAGATGGCAGCGCGATGTCGAAATCAAAGGGCAACGTGGTCGACCCTGACGAAATGGTCGAGAAGTACGGGGCCGACACTTGCAGACTCTACACATTGTTCGCAGCTCCGCCCGAAAAGGACATGGATTGGAGCGAATCGAGCGTCGAGGGGCAGCATCGATTTCTTTCGCGCGTGTTCCGGTTCGTCACTCGCAATGCGGATCGTATTGACGGATCGGCGCCCGCACTGAACGAAGCGGATCGGAAAGCGCTTCGTAAATTGCACCAGAGCATCGGGAAAATCACAGGCGACTTCGACAGCCGCTGGCATTTCAACACGTCTATTGCCTCTCTAATGGAATTGCTGAACGAGCTGTACTCGCTGGAGGCCGAGCTGTCGCCGGCCTCGCTGCGCGAACTCTGCGGCGGCCTGACTTTGATGCTCGCGCCGTTTGCGCCGTTTGTCTCGCAGGAACTCTGGGGCATCCTGGGTAATTCAGGACCGGTGTTCCGTCAACCTTGGCCGCCATTCAACCCCGATCTTGCAAAAGAAGATCTGGCGGAAATCCCGGTTCAAGTGAACGGAAAACTCCGCGGGCACATCCACGCAGCGTTTGGAGCACC
>JAFARV010000518.1 GCA_019245255.1 Acidobacteriaceae bacterium
TAGTTCATTGTTTCGCCCGGCTGCCACATTAAGTTGACGAAGTACACCGTCAACGCCGGGGAGCGCTCAATTGCTTCCGCAATACCGGAAACCAGCAGATTGGGTATGACGCTGGTATACAGCGACCCTGGTCCGAGTGTAATCAGATCCGCATTTTCCAGCGCATCCAGCGTTTCCCGCAGGGGTCTGCAGTTGCCGGGCCGGATGCGAACGGTCTGTATCGGCTGCTTACTCTTGCTGATCTTGCTTTCGCCTCGAACGATGCTGCCGTCCTCGAGCACAGCCTCAAGCGTCACATCCTCCGAGGTGGCTGGAAAGATCTGCCCGCGAATGGCCAGTATTTCCGACGAGCACCGGACCGCGTGAACGAAATCACCCGTGATCTGATGTAAAGCGGTCAAAAACAGATTGCCGAAACTGTGGCCTTTCAGACCTCGCCCGCTCGCAAAACGGTACTGAAAGAGACGTGATAGCAGTGCTTCATCTTCGGATAGCGCGGTCATGCAGTTGCGGATGTCGCCCGGGGGGAGCGTCTCGAAATCACGACGCAGGCGGCCCGAACTGCCTCCATCGTCGCTGACTGTCACGACGGCCGAGATATCGACCACGGGAGAACCGGGTTGCGGCTCAGCTCCGGCGGCGCGCGCGTGCTTCTTCAAACCCGAAAGCAAGGTTGAAAGCCCGGTGCCGCCGCCGATAGAGACAATTCGCAGCGGAGCCTTCAGGGCGCTCGCCTGCAAAGGCGAGACTCGCGTCAGAGCCGGCATGAATCTATCCGCTTAAGCATCTCATGGTGAGGACCGGCGGGCAATCAGGCTGCACCCCTTGCTGAAAACAAACTGAGTGCGAAATTAGCGGCGCTTTCGAGGTTTCTCTTCCTCGTCGTCATAGACGGGAACCGTATCCAGATCCTCAGCCTCAAAGACCTGCCCACAATCGAGGCAGCGGATATAATCAACCCCGTCCCGGCGGTAGAGGAACTCGGTTCGCTCGTGCTGGCAACCCTGCATAGCGAAATAACACCTATTCTAGACTGAGCCGAATCACTGTCAAGTGCCCGACAGCATTTAAGGGCATATCGTCCGGCGTGCGAGGCCTCGCTCTCGTACAATTTTAGGTTGAGATCGAAGCGGCGCTTATTTGCCCTGTGTGTTTCCAGGCCGAAAAATCTCATTGGACTTAAGTGACCGTTCCTGAGCCGCTCAGAATCAATCCCGACGACGCTGAACTCGAGCAGCAAGTGGCAGCGCTCCCTCAGGGCAGTGGCATCTATCTGTTGCATCTCAAGACCGGATCACCTCACTTGAGCTCGACGGCTTTTTTGCGCGGCCGTTTACGCCGGCTGCTGCTTGGCGGCGGTACCGGCATCGCACGGAATCGCATCAGGCAAGTGATCCGGCATGTCGAGTGCTGGAGCACTGCGTCGCGCCTTGAGTCTTCGATTCTCACCTACTGCATAGCGCGAAGCATGTACCGGGATGACTACGCTGCTCGCCTGCGGCTACGCGCGCCATGGTTCCTGCATCTCACCACGACTGATACTTTTCCGCGTCTCGCGATCTCGCATAGTGCTTCCGGCAAAGGGCAACCGGTTTACGGACCGTTCGCCAGCCGCGAACAGGCGCAGAGCTACGAAGAAAGCATCCTGGGTCTTTTTCAGATACGGCGGTGTGCGGAGCGCCTTGAGCCCTCGCCTGAGCATCCGGGCTGCATCTATGGCGAGATGAACTATTGCCTTCGGCCTTGCCAGTGCGCGGTCAGCCGCGAAGAGTATGCGTCCGAAACGGCACGTGTGGTCGAATTCTTGCGTTCGAATGGACGCAGCACAATAGCAAGCCTGTCGACAGCGCGTGAGCGTGCGAGCGAGCAAATGGATTTCGAAACGGCCGCTCAGCTTCATAAGCGCATCGAGCGCGTCACGGCCGCCGCCGCAGCACGGGATGAAGCCGTCGGAAGCATACCCGAGTTCAATGGCGTGGCACTAACGCGGTCCGCAGATCCTGCGATGTGCCGGCTCTGGCCGATGCGTCAAGGCATATGGTGTGACCCCGTCGACATCGAGGCGGCATCACAAGCACAAAGCGTCTCGATGGACACCCGTCTGCGGCACGTTCTGGCGCAGGCAATTCCCGACACGCAACCGGAGGGCGACGTAGCGGAGAATCTCGCATTATTCCTGCGCTGGTACAAGTCCTCCTGGAGAGATGGCGAGTGGTTTCCGTTTCAAGCGCTCACGGACTTGAACTATCGCCGCCTGGTGCGCGCAATCTCCAAGATGATGAAGCAGGGGACAGCAGTGCAACCGTAGAAACCCAAAAGGCACGGATGCGCGCCGCCAGAGCCGGCTCCGTGTTAGGTTGTCCTCATGGCAGGTCCCGAGGAAGTGGACGAACAGGTGCACCACGCACACGAGTCGGGTGATCCCTTCGACAAAATCGTAGCCGGGGTGATGGCCACGATCGCGGCCCTGCTGGCAATCGTGTCGGTATTAGGACAGCACTTCAACACCGAAAAAGTGTTGGCCCAGCAGCAGGCGTCCGACCAGTGGGCCTATTACCAGGCGAAGGATATTCGCCGCTACACTGCGGCGCTCGCGCAGGATATGTTGTCGCAGATTAAGGGCGATCAGAAGATTGCGGGCAAGTACGCCCAAGATTCGGCACGCTACAGACAACAGACGGAACAGATACTGGAGCGGGCGCACGAATTGGAGGCGGAACGGGACAAGATCGGACGCCAAGCCGATTTTTATCACTTCGGCGAGGTCTTCCTTGAAATTGCGATCGTGCTGTCGTCACTTTCAATCTTGTTTAGGCGGCGTGCCCTATTCGTGGGCGGAGTCTCATGTGCGGTAACAGGGTGTGTAATCTCGCTTTATGGCTGGATCGTCTTTGGTCTCGCGTCAAAGACGTAAGGGCCGGCCTGAGCAAGCTGCTCCAGGCTCTTTTCGGGGATGGACAAGACCAGGTGGACATCGGGCCCACTGGTTGTCAGAAGCATGTGTTCGAAAGCGGGCGCGAGAATCGCGGCTTGCGGATTGTTCTGTTGCTGCATCTCGAGCGTGCTGGCTGCGAACCGGACCACATCGCCCAAAGCCCCGGCATCCTCGGGCGAGCGCGCCACTGCATTCAGCGATACTTTGACCGTGTCTGCCAACCGGATGCCGCCACTAAGACGTTGAATTGACTGCAACACTTGGGCCTGCTTCAACAGCGGAGAGGCGGGTGAATCGCCAGACACACCATCGCGTCCGACTGCAAGACCAACTCCAAACGGGAGAGCGGCAAACCAGACATCGTTTTCGCTGCTCACGGCGTCAATCATGCTCGACAGTTTCGGGTCCAGCATGCCCGGGTTTGAACGCCCGGAGATGACCTCCCGTACCGCAACCGGATCTCCGATCAACAGCACACCTGGCTGGAGGAGGGCAGCTTCGGGGCCGGAGCTTCCACGCTTTTCGTGCAGGATTTCAATGCCGTCGTACGTTTCCACAGTCCATCCCTCGGCCTTGATGTGCGCCCCCATGCGCTGTTGATTAAACGAGCCCCGGAGTAGAACCACTCCTGTCGCGTTCTTTTGATCCGGATGGATAGCGATCAATGCGTAATCGATGTCATGCCGCGGATCGACGCCGGTCTGGTCGATAAACTTTTGAATTTCGGCCTCTTGCGCCTCCGACTGTGCGAGCAAATACTGTCCGAATTGAGAAGACCGGACTGCGGCGCTATCAAACCCGATTACCAAGGCCACGTTTGACGGAGTCAACGCAAGCAGATTTGGGTCCGGCGCGGCTGAGCAACATACAGTCAGCGCTGAAAGCATTAACAGAAGGACGGCGACGCGCATTGGTTTCCTCACTTTATCTGGACGTTTTTGTGTTCCGGCGTGTTCCTGGACGTAAGGATTATTTCTCGAGATCGATCCGTTTATTCCGGCGTGCCCGGCGCGCAGCGGCGGCCAGCACGGTTGTTACTGCCCCAAACAGCACCGACATCGTGCAGCCAACGGTTGTCGAGATGCGCGGGCGGCCCGCCAACAGCATGGTCGATCCCACGCAGAGTGCCACCGTCCCGGCAAGACCTGCTATGAACCTGGTATCCCATGCTGCTTCTGTAACAAACAGCAGAACCGAAGCACCGATTAGAGCGAGTCCCGCCGCCGTCACTGAATGCTTCGCCAGTGAATATCCGCCCCAGGCCAGCAACACGCATCCTCCTACGCCGGGCAACACTTTGCCGGGGCGGGCGATCTCGAAATAGATGCCAAGCGCTCCCGATATGGCCACCACAAACGCGAGATCCGGAGTCATCAAACAAACGGCCGAACTAAGCCTAGCGTGACACTCTCTACATCCGTATCATCCGGACTTGGCTGCTCCGAACGTAAAGGCAACTCGAACCAGAAGGTCGCACCGCGAGAGTCTTTGTTGTTATACGTTCCAATGCGCCCTCCCATCAGCTCAACCAGCTGTTTGGAGATTGTCAGCCCGAGGCCGGTGCCGCCGTATCTGCGCCGGAGAGTACCATCGGCCTGAAAGAATGCTTCGAAGATGCGATCGCGCACGGCCTCTTCGACCCCGATACCCGAATCGACGACCTCACAAAGAAGCTGCTGGCCATCCCTCGTCAAGCTCATCCGCACCTGAACGAAACCGTCCTGAGTGAATTTGATCGCATTGGCAACCAGGTTGATCAGAACCTGCCGGAAACGCACGGAGTCACCCGCAATCCGGGCCGGGGTGCCCGTAGCAATCTCTTCTGTAAGCTCGAGCCCCTTCGCGATCGCTTTCACCCTCAAAATCTTCGTTACTGCCCGCAAACTTTCGCGAGGATCAAAGCGTTCACAAGCAAGGTGCAGCCGCCCCGCTTCGATCTGCGAAACATCCAGCAGATCGTTGATGATGGTCAGCAGGTCATTTGCGCACTGGCTCACGCTATCCACATACTCACGTTGATCGGCTGTGAGCGGAGTGTCCCGTAAAAGGTTCAGCATCCCCATGATGCCGTTCATGGGTGTGCGCAGCTCGTGCGAGGTATTCGCGAGAAACTGCTCTTTGAGTTGAGTCGCCTCTCGTGCCAGCTGCAGGGCGGTGCTTAATTCTTCATTCTTTAATTGCAGTTCCTGAGCAAACTCGATGAGACGCTGTTCGGAGTTTTTGCGCTCCGTGATATCGCGCCCGATTCCTTGCACCGCTACAGGGTGTCCGTGGCGGTAGATAATCCGTGTGCTGACTTCCAGGTAACGCTTGGTACCGGCTTTTGAAATCATCGGGACTTCGTAGTGCTGATTCGCCCCGCCACCCAAGTGGGCTCTTATTATGTCCTGCATGTCATGACGGGCTTCGGGGGCGACCAGCATCGAGACGTTCTGCCCCAGAACCTCCTCACGCCAATATCCCGTTAGGGTCTCTGCGGCCCGGTTCACCGCAAGGATTTTTCCTTTCAAGTCCTGCAGGAAGATTACGTCATTCGCATTTTCAAACAGGTCGCGGTAGCGTTCCTCGCTCGCGCGGACCCTTTCCTCCGTAAGCTGCCGGGCGGTTTCGTCCTGCAGCATCGCCATCCTCACGTCGGCGCCGTTCCAGCACATCGCGATGACGATCATCCGGAGAGTTACCTCTCGGCCGGTAGCGCCGCGACTGACAAACGGCCCGACAACGTTCACAGGCCGCGCCAGTTCTTTGTCGAGGTCGTCCAGAGAAACACCTGCTCGCACTGCTGTCAAAGCGAGCACGGTTTGGTTCCGCAACCACGATTCATCGCTTTCATAAAGAGCCAGCGCGCCGGCATTCGCCTCCAGAATTCGGAGCGAGATGGGATCGTAAAGGATAGCCGGAACGGGGTTCTCGAAAAACAGCCGGCCCGAGTGGGAAAGATGATTTTCGAGCGCCTCGACCGTCGCTACCAATTTCGCCATGCGTAACCGCAGTTGCTCGGGCGAATTCACAGCGTCATCACTCAGTTCGCCGGACGGCATACCAGATACATTATAGAGGCGGCTGCGGCGTTAGTAACCAAAACGCAGCAGAGCGTGTCCACCGATTGTGTTAACAGCAGTTCTCAGCAATCCTCTTGCTTTTCCACCAGTTTGGGATGCGAAACAGGCGCATTTAATTCTGGGCCCGAACGATAGCGACATTCAACGCGGTGGCCGCGAAGACACCGGCGATAATGAGGCTCGCCCGACGGAAAAAGGAAGCGGATCTGCACAGCCGACGGTCGATCCGACGGCTTTTGGCGGGACCACCTCGATCCGGCATCCAAGCACCGACACCTTCAACGCAGAAGAAGAACGCGCCGACCTGGATGGAATGGAAATCATGCAGGCTGACGATGGGCGGCTAGGACTTACAGATGTCGGCAACAAGCCGGCAGACGACTGGGCTGCCGATACCGGCGGTCCAAACGCACCCGAAGGTCACGAGTAGTTACGGCGCGTGGCGCATGTCCTCCATTGTCCTGAGCAATGGAACCGAGATTGACGCCGAAGATGTCGAACGCATAGAGTACTACCCGAAAGATTCCTTTGCTCAGTTCGGTTGTCATTTCGGAGGAGCCGAAATGAGAGTCTGCCCATTTCTGTCTGTACAACTTACTAGCAGGCGGCTACACATTGTTGGCGAGAATGCAGAACACGACGCTGAGATTCTGGAACGTGCGGGTCTCAAACTAATTCGATTTAAAGCGTAAACGCTTTCGCAAAAACCCGAATTGCGCCAGTAACATTCCTGAGGAAAAACTGTGGTAATTGCTCTTAATTTATGCTAATTTCGAATTCTCCGGGAGGTTAGAATTAGTGCTGAGCGTGAACCCGCTGTACCTCTCCGATACGGTTGCTCCGAATGAGTCGTATACGCTTTCGGATGATATAGCTGCGATGCAGATTCTGCCGCTCAATGATTTTGGTGCTCGCCTGAGCCCTGTGTCACGACTGCCGCGCGGCGCGCGGATTTATGCCCGTGGTGACGGCTTCGACAGCCAGACCCTCAAGGTTGAGTATCAGGGCCAATACTACTTCGTTTTTCTGGACGACTTGGAACCGCACAGGAAGGCCGTCGGGGTCGCAGTTTAAGCGTTCAGCTGGTTCAATCCCGACTGTTGAACTTTCAAGATTTCGAGAACACTCGAGATCAATTCTTTGGCATCGATCAAACTTTTGCTGATCAACTGAATGTCCATTGCGGGCTTGCCCATTTGCCGCGCGCTCTGGCAATAGACTCCGTGTTGGCCGACTAATACAAGCGCGTCCGTTATGCAGTCTAAAGTAACGGCCAGACGGCCGCGCTCGCGACCCATCATAAATTCCAAGCGCTCCAAGTCGTCTTTGCGTTCATCGTAAACCGACATCTGCCCTAATTTTTACATGGGCGAGCGCCAAATTTTTTAATTCGCGGGACCGGAATCGGAGCGGGTCGGCTGGTCGGGAAGAACAAACTGGGTATCGCCTTCGCGCTGCATTTTCAGGCGTTTTCGAATTTCGAGCTCTTGCGCATCGGCGTCGTGCTTCAACCGCTCGATTCGAGCCTGCTTCTCCTGCAACTCGCGTCGCAGGTCCGCATTCCGCTCTTCCAGCTTCTCAATCTCTCGATGCTTCTCTCGCAGCGCCTCCAGTCCCTGCGGACCGCGAAGCATGATGGTCGCATATGCACACAGCCCGGCAAAGGCGGCTATGAGGGCGGCGGGACGCAGAAAGGAACGCAAAAGCGGTAAGCTCCTTACATATCTTTATAAACTTGTTTTGAGCGAAGGTCCAGACCTGAATCCCGATTATGACCGGCGTTGTAGTAGTTCTATGTACTTGTGCGGATGACAATGAGGCAGGGCGCATCGCGCAAGCAGTCGTGGAAGAGAGCCTTGCAGCCTGCGTAAACATCCTTCCCGGAATCGAGAGTGTCTATCGTTGGGAGGGAAAAGTGGAGCGCTCGCGGGAGACGCTGCTTATCATCAAAACCGTCGCCGAGAGCTTCGATGCGCTTCGTGAACGCATTTCTGCGCTTCACAGCTACGACATACCCGAGTTGATCGCGTTGCCGGTCGAGCTTGGGCTCGAAAAATATCTGGCCTGGATCCGCAGGGAAGTGAAGAAATCCGGAGATGAATTTCGGATTGGCAGCGATCAAACCGACAGCGAGTAATTCAACAGATCGCCGACGGCAATGCTTGTGTTTGCAGGTTGTGGCAGTGGCAACGTGCCGGTGTGAGGCACTTCGATAACCCGCGCGTCCCAGGCAAACACGTCCACCCGTTTCTTTTTGGGATATATCGTCCAGACCAGCTTGGTTCCATGAGATAGATATAGTTCCGTCTTATCGATGACATTGCGACGACTGTTAGCGGGCGAGATCACCTCGATGGCCAGCAGTGGCGGCTCACTCAAATACGCGTCATTCGCAATCGCAGCAGACAATGCCGTTTTTGTTACGACGAACACGTCGGGCGCCGGCATGCTGTGCGCAAGATCAAAGCGGATGTTCGAACTCAGGCCAACGGTATACAGGGACTCCTTGAAAGCTTCGCGCAACAGGTTGTACACGTGCTGGGCAACGTACTGGTGAAGCGGCTTTGGCTGCGGCGACAAAACAATCCTTCCTTTGATCAGCTCGTCCCGCAGACCGGGATAGCCTTCAAATGCGAGGTATTGCTCGACGGTGATGGGCGGCGCTACGGTCGCGGTTGCCATAGCTTCTCCAGAATAACGTCACAGGCCGCCGGACGCGACCCCGAGGTAGTGTCGGAACCGGCTACGGATTGCAAACGGTCCGGCGAGTCCGTTGTGCGCGGGTTCCTCAATTTGCTACGCGATTTTCCACCCTTTCCTCACCTCGGGCTTCAAGAGATGGTTGGCGTCGGAGTTGTTCGTGATCTTCATGCTTTCGGCATCCCACTCAATCCTGCAATTCAGCTTAATCGCAATCGCTCCGAGGCTGATCCACTCCGTAAACGGCGCGGCAACACTGAAGTTTGAGCAGGAGGGGCTTCCGCCTTTGCAGGCGCGTATCCAATCGCGATAATGGCCCGGTGAACGCGTGAGAACTTCGGGAGGAAATTCGTATCCGCGCATTTTTTCCACCGGAATCAAACGAGTCCACTCGCCGTAAGTGCCCGTTGTGATCATTCCTTTATCGCCGACAAATAAGCTCCCGTTCGTTCCCTTATCGATGAGCTCCATCCAATGTGCTTCTCTTTGCTCCTTTGGGGAGAGCGGCTTTTCGGGCGCT
>JAFARV010000520.1 GCA_019245255.1 Acidobacteriaceae bacterium
CTCGCTTCATCAAATTGGATAAGCAAATCCGAGACACCGTTCAGCTTGGCGATTCATATCGCCTGTTATCACCGCGCACGAGCGATACGACGGCGAACGAATATGTGTCAAAGGATGGGCGGCAAGCTGTCCTGTTCGCGTTCCGGCACTCACAGGAGTACAACACCGCGCCACCTACGATTCGCCTTCGCGGCCTGGATCCGAAGGCGACTTACCATATCGAGAGCGTTGACGGAAAGCTTGCAACCACACAAACGGAGCTCAGCGGGGCGTATCTCATGCACAACGGGATTGACCTGGTCTTGCGCGGCGACTTCGACAGCACGATGGTTCTAATTCATAAATCAGAGCCATGAGCGAAAGCGATTGGACACAAGCCCGAAGCGATTGGATGCGATCATGACTTACCCAACTCATCCATCACTTGCTGCAACCTCAAGAGCCGGCTATCTTCCGTTCCCGCGCGCAGTGAGGGACCGATCGCGACCGCTTCGCTATGGCCCTCGAACCACACGATGAATGATGCCTTCTCGGCGCCAGGCAAGCGCTGCTGATTGATCCACGTGTAGTACGCGCCCATATCGGCGTCAATGAGCGAAGCTTCCGGATCCAGTTTGTTCGAGTCCGGCGTCGACAGTCCTGGTGCATGGATCGATGCTTCGCGGCGGCGTGGTGTGAATCTTGCAAGCAGCGTGTGCGGTTGTGCGCGCCGGAGAGCTTCGCGCGCGGACCATTCGACAAAACTTGTGCTGAATATTTGAGTTCCGGAGCCCTCCGTCAGAAGCGCCAGCTTGAAGCGGCTGAGGACCGGTCCATCGTGCGCATCGGATAATCCGACATCCTTCGGCTGCATGCGCGCGAGTTCCGTGCGGAGTAGCTCCGGACCTCCGCCACCGGGCCTCATTACGGTAACCATCTTCGAAAGCAATGCCTCCCGGATTGGCCGCAGCGAATTGTAGGAAACGCAAGTAAGTGATGCGTCTGAGCTCTCGATATCCGCGCCGTCGATGTACCAATGCGCGAATGGCACCGGATTCGATTTCGCGCGAGCCGTCAGATGCTCCTTGAACGTACCAATGCCCTGCTCGGGTGCGATGTTGGTGTAGTAAACGCCCAGACGGCGAAGGTATCGAAACAGGCGATACCGAGTGTCAACAACGCCGTTGCCGATCGCAACCATCCCAAGCCGTTGCGGCGGTTGCGCCGCCTTGTCCTTCGAGGCATTGAGGCCGTGAACATAGTCGACCGAAGCTGAGCGAAACGCATCGATCTGGTGAGTTGCCCAGAGATACGCGCTCAGTTGTTCGGAGAACTGCACTGGAGCGTTGACCCAGTCCTGCTTCTCGAGTTCGGCTGAAAGCTTCAATTGTGCGAACGGAGCCATCAGCTTTGCGAGTTCAGCAGCGGACTTGTCGCTCAAGTAAGCGAACTGATAATCAAGTTCCTCTCGCTCGACGGGGAACTTCCAATCGTAATTGATAACTTCTCGCAGCAGCAGCGGCAAAAAGCTCAGCGGTAACTGGCTGAGTAAGTCAATGTGCGACACAGCAAGCTGCCGGGCTTGATCCGGGTAACTGCGAAAGCTCTCAGGAGTCAGCATGCTACACCACTTCCGAAAGCGGCTGGCCCTGCGAGTACCTCGCCGAAAAGCCCAATAGCGACCCGAGCGTCGGCACAAGGTCGATCGATTGTACGGGGCGATCGATCACCGTGTTCTGCCGGACACCCGGACCGAGTACGATCATCCAAGTCGTGCGCGAGAGTGCGTCACCCGTGCGGTGATGCTGGAATCCGTTGCCGCCGGGATCGGTATCCGAATCGCGGCCGAAATCGGGCAGGATGAACATGGTTGTTTTGCCCGCGTATTCAGGCTCACTCTGGATGGTTTTCCAAAGCAACGCGCAAAGACTGTCCGTTCGGCGAATGCCGTCTATATATAAGGAGAAAGCACCGGAGTGCGCGACATCGATATCGTGCAGAGTAATCCATAACATGCTGGGCGCCAGTTGCCGCATCAGGCGGCGGGCAATGTAGACGCTGAGTTCGTCCGGGCTCGCGAGCGTTCGGGCCTGGCTCGAGAAATCAGAGACAGAAAGCTTCAGCAGTTCGGCAATCTCATGCAGTTGGATCTCGCTGCCTGCCAGATCCGGCGCATACAGTGGCGTTTCATAGTTGTCGCGAAGCAAACGATCGTAAAGACTCAGATCGGAGGAAGGCAGGGCGGCCGAGAGCAGGCGCTTGGGTAGAATGACGCGCGCACCCAGGCCGTTGCCGTAGGAGCGGTTCCCGCTCTCTCCGATGCGGTTGAAGCCGTTGCTGGGTGCGATGACCCAGGCATCGGACGCGGGCCGTTTCAGATCCTTTCGAAAGTACTCGAAGACAGTCGGATTCTGCGGCGGGACGGCGGCGAAGTTGTTGAAGGTCTCGTAGGTGCCGGTCGCGAGACTCGCCGTCGCCACATAGTGCCCGAGAATGCCCTTATTCACCACCTGGGTGAAGAACGTCGCTTGTGGAAGGAGCTGGTTCAGAAGAAACGGAATATTCTCCTGACCGTCGGGCATGAAAGTTTCCTGGTCGCGAGCGCCTCCGCCGAAGGTCACTACAACAACCTTTTTAGCGGAGCCTCTCGCAAACGTTAGACCCGCGCCCACGGTGGCACCAGTCGCGATCCGCAGGAATTCGCGGCGGCTGCGTGCGATCTCACACGACAACATGGACCACCATTCTAATCCTCACGGATGGCGAGCACACGATCAGCGGGCTGATTGACTAAGATTTGCCGCTTGCATGACGGCCAGGTGATCTCGATTTTGTCGATCTTTGTTGCAGAGCCGAGCCCAAAGTGCAGCCTGAGATCGTTCTGCGAAAGGTAGCTGCCGCCGCTACGGACCTCATCCGTCTGCGTCAGGCCATTTGCGGTAACTCTCACCCGCGCACCGATTGCGCTGCGATTCGAGCGGGTACCGATCAGCTTCAGCAGAACCCAGTGTCCCGGCGGCGTGGTGGTCTGTTTGAAGAGTGAGGGCGGCTCATTCTGATTGTTGATAGCGATCTCAATGGCGCCGTCATTGTCGATGTCTCCGAATGCGGCACCGCGAGACGAATGCCGCTCCTCGAAAGCCGCGATATCGCGTAACTTTCCGTTTCCGAGATTCCGATACAGGATGGCGCGGTCCTTGTAGTGGATATCGATCCCAAGTTTGTCGACTTCGGGGAAGACGTGGCCATTGACCAGCAGCAAATCCTTCCAGCCATCGTTATCGAAGTCGAAAAACCCCGCTCCCCAGCCGACGTAACGCGTGTTCTGGCCGAGCCCTGCGGTAAGCGTCACATCATCGAAGTTGGCGTCCCCGCGATTTCTATAGAGGCTTTCGAACTCATCGGAGAAATTCGTTCGAAAAATACTCAGATGCCCGTCGCCGATGTAGTCGGCGACCGCAACGCCCATGCCCGACATGGCTTTTCCGTTCTGATCGAACGCCACACCGCGCAATACGCCTTCTTCCTCGAATCGGCCGGCACCTTTATTGATGTAGAGGAGCGACGGAGTCTGGTCGCATGCGACATATATATCGGGCCGACCGTCTTCGTTGAAGTCGGCTGCGACCACGCCGAGGCCGTAGTGCCCCTCAGGCGCGGCGATGCCCGAAGGCACGGAGATGTCGGTGAACGTGCCGTCGCCGTTATTGCGATAGAGAATGTTGCGGTCGAAGGGCAGACCACGTGGGCCGCAGGCGACAGGAATCGAGCGGTAAAAGCAGTAGGGATTTGCACCCGGCTTCGGCGTCGTCGCGGGATCGAACTTCAGATAGTTCGCGACAAACAGATCGAGATGGCCGTCGCCGTCAACGTCTACAAAGGAGCACCCGGTGTTGTAGCGCGTTCTGTCCTGCGTCAGATGCGCCGCGGAGGTGACGTCTTCGAAACGCTTGCCGCCGATGTTGCGATAGAGATGATTCTGCCCCCAGTAGGTTACGAAAATGTCCGTGTAGCCGTCATTGTCGTAGTCGCCGGCGCAGACGCCTTGCGCCCAACCCGATGAACGCAACCCGAGCTCATCTGTAACATCGCGAAAGCGCGATCCGCCTTCGTTGTGGTACATGCGGTTCGTGCTGCCCTCGCCTGAGAGCACGAACAGATCGAGCAATCCGTCATTGTCGTAAT
>JAFARV010000611.1 GCA_019245255.1 Acidobacteriaceae bacterium
TTGTAAGTCGCCGGACGATAGTACGGGTACGGACGGACGCCCGGATATCCAGTCCAGCGATACCCTTCCGCATAAGTATGGCCACCGTACTCTGCGATCGCTCTGATTTCGTAACCCTCTGCTTTAATATTCTTCGGTTCGACGTGAAAAGTTACGTTATCTGTATCACCATCGCGCTCTAACTCGAACGCATATTGGTCCGGATCGGCACGCCACCCTTCAGGCAATCGCAGGCGCAGTATACCTTTCGCATTCCCTTTCACATTGCTTCGCAGGTTGCATGAGAGCGCAAAGGGCGCGGCTGCGCGCCACGAGTCAGTACACTCATTCGCTTGCTCCTTCGGTGGCGCGCTTGATACCGCGACCGTTTTGCGCGAGTTCTTCGAGAGCGCAAAGGAGTCGCAGTTTAAGGGCACGGCGCCGGCCGAAGGTGAAATCTGAACCGAAATGGCCGGGCCGACAATCAGCGGGTTCGCTTTAATTCCAATACCCTCGACGCGGTGCATCGTTTCAACATCTGTGCGAAACGCCAACTCCTCACCCCGATAACGGAAGTGTGCCGTCGCGATTAGCGGAGATGGCGCAAACGAAAGGTTGCGGTACCGCTCATCGAGCAGATTGTAGTAAGGCTGTTCCTGATCGGGCCTGGCGAAATAAGCGCGAGTTAGTTGCGCATCCACGGACACTTTACCCGTGAAATGCAGGGTTGTATCTTTTTCTGGCGCGATTTCGACCGGTGCAGCGTGTTCAGCATGGATTTGCCAATCCGTCCCGTCGGTCGGAGCGATGTCGACACCTTCCATGTGAACAGCTTCGCGCCCGCCATTCATCACATGCGCTTTCATCGAGAAAGATTGTCCGGGAATCGCAACCGTGAAGGTAGGCGCTGGACCAGCAAAAGCAGCAAACGGACCTGCGGGCTCTTTATCGGGCGCGATATACGCTTGCAAAGAGACGGCGAGCGCCTGCAGCAACGCGTGCTCAAATTCTTTGGTCTTTAGTTCAAGCTCGAACGCGATATCGCTCCTGCCCGGCTCCGGAATATCGCTGTTTTGCACTTCTTCCAGTAAGCCGCGTGCCTGCCTGAGCCCCTCTGCCAAGGACGGCGCAACCGCGGATGGATCCGACGGCCTGTAGGCATCCGTAGCCGCGTTAACCGTCTTTGCCAACTCCTGAAGACCCTCGGCCAGAAACCTCGGCGCGTGTTCCGTAGCCGAGGCGATGCCTTCGAGACTCACATCAATGCCGTCGTAAACAGACGTTTCGTGTTCGGGGGCGTTCACGCGTGTCCCGTAGCGGTGATACCGAGCTAGAGAAGGCACTGCGGGAGGAATCGTGAGTCCTCCGTTCTGGCTCCTCTGTTCCCCGAGTCCTTCACGCCCCATCTGGAGAAACGTGAGGCCGGTCACAGGGTCCTGTCGCCCCTCTGGAATCTCCACGGTTGCGTCCGGACGCTTGTTAATCCACGTCTTATTCACGTAATCGTAGAACCGCACGGGCACATACTTATCCGTCGCGTAATCGTAAATGCCCTTGTCCGTTGCCTCGAAGAACGGGACGCGCGCATAGACTTTCGCTGGACTCCACGGGCGTAATCCTTCATGCATCTGTTCCGGAAACTGATTCGGATCGCTTGCAGCGGCGAACGCCTCCTGCGCCATTTGCCCCGATACCTGATGATTGCCATGCCCGTCGGTAGGAGCGCCGGCAAAAACCGACATGATCACGAGCGGCCGAGTCATCCGGATCACGCGGACCACATCACCCAAAACGCGGTCATAGCCCCACTTCTCGAGCGCCTCTTCGCGCGTCTTCGAAAAGCCGTAATCTATGACCGTGCCCCAATACTGCTCGACGCCGTAGTATCGATCGGCAGCCAGCAGCTCCTGCGTGCGCAGCAATCCAAGAGCGTCGTACAGATCGTCGGACATTTCATTCTGGCCGCCTTCACCCCGGGTGAGCGTCATCAACACGCCTCGCGCGCCAATGCCCCGCGTCATGTACGTGAGCAGACCGCCATCTTCATCGTCCGGATGCGCGGTAACCATCAGAATGCTCGCTCTGGTGCGAAGCTCAGCCAGCGACCGAAGCAGGCCTGCCGCGCCACGATCCAGTTCGATAGGGAGCGGGTTCAGGTCTGCCGGGCTAACAGCGGGGTTCGCTCCTCCGGCCGATATGACGGCGCACAGAGTAAGTGCGCCAGTTAGCAACAATAAAGTCTTCGAGGTAAGCAGAGTTGATCGATGCATGCCCTAGTAGGAGAGAGTTGGAAGGCGGCAAAAAGCCGCAGATTTAACCCAACGTTAGCATGCGGAAGGACCCGGGTGTGCCGAGGCGCAGCGTGCCGGGACGCTACGCCTCGTTAAAATTCGGCGACTATTCCCGATCAGAAGATCAGTTTCAGTGCTAGCTGTATCTGTCGGGCGCTGGTTGTGCCATCAGGCTGAGTGGTTGTCGCCAGTGACAACCCGAATGTTCCGGGATTCGAGAGCGTATTCCCTGCAGGCTGCTGGAAGTCAACCCGGTTGAATACGTTGAAGACCTCGGCGCGGAACTGCAGGTTTATCGGCCGTTCGCCAAACCGGTTGTTCTTGATCAAAGTCGCGTCGGTGTTGTAGAGACTTGGCCCCGTGAATACATTTCGGCCCACGTTGCCGGGCCTCCCGAACGGCTGTACGGCAAACGCCGAAATCGGCGGTCCAGTCTCATTGCGTGGCGCACCGGCCGGAATAGCCGGATTGCCTACAAGGTCGGGCCGATTGGTAAGGCCGGTATATTCCGAATCCCGGCTGCTATAAATCGAGAAGGGTGTTCCGCTCTGAAAGTTCGACAAACCCGAGAACTCCCATCCCCCGAACACCATCGCCCCGATACCATGGTTCAGATATGTGTGGCCGTGGCCAAATGGCACTTCGTATAGCCAATTCAGAATTAGCCGGTGTCGGAGGTCGTAATCGGAGTTTCCTCTTTCTTCGCGTAAGTCGAAAGAATTGCGAGCAATATTACGATTGTCTTGCGGGGCTACTATCGGATCGCCAGCATCATCGATGGCATGCGACCAGGTGTAATTGGCCTGGAACTGCAGACCGTGACTGAACTGCCTGTTGAATCCGATCTGCAGAGCATTGTACGTCGAGTTTCCGACGCTCTCAACAACGACCGGCTCATCGAAAACGGTGTTGCCCGTCACTTGCGGACGGTTGTCCAAGGGTGCGAATCGCAAACCATTGCCGGTAACGTCAATCGGGAGCGTACCGTTCGCGTGTGCGGCAGCAACTAGCCACGGCAATGGCGGGTTGCCATCGACCGAGCGGAACAGGCGGTGCGATCCCGATCCGACATACTCGACATCGATAGACGTCTGTGTCCCGAGCTGGCGCTGGATGCCGACATTCCAGGACTGCGTATACGGGTTCTTTAATGTACGGCTCAGGATGGTGATCGCGGGAACATAACTTCCTTCCGGAACGCTCGCCGAAGGCGCGGGCTGCGTGGCGGGCGGCGCCAGGCTTCCCAGCGTTACCAGCGGCCCGCCTCCGAGGAAAGCGCCCTGTACGAAATTCTGAAAAGGGTTCACGAAGGGCGGATCGCCGCGCAGATTTTCAAAGAGATTTCCGAACACTCTGTCGTGGAAAATGCCGTAACCCATCCGCACAGACGTCTTGCCGTCCTTGAAGGGGTCCCAAGCGAGGCCGGCGCGCGGCTCAAAATTCGTGGGATCCGAATAAAAGACCTGTCTGCCGGTTCCCGGCCCTACGGTCTGGAATGTAATCGGCCCGGGATCGCTCGGCTGCTGATACAGCAGGTTTGAAAAGTTGCCGTTACGCTCGTATGGGACGCCATCGAACTGATAACGCAAGCCGTAGCTCAGCGTTAGGTTCGATCGGATCTTCCATTGGTCCTGATAAAACGCGCCATACTCGCGTTGCACGAATTGCTTGAAATCCGTCGGAGTGCGTACGCCCGCTGCGTTGTAGAACTGAGTCTGAGACTGAATCCCGGGGACACCAAGCAACGCCGCAGCCATCGTCTGAAGAATTTCATCGTTCGCACAAGCACCCGGGCAGTTCACAATTTGTATTTGGCCACCAGAATTTCCAAAAGCCGTGAAGTCGACCGTGGGACGGGACCCGAAGTCGTCATAGCCGTTGTCGAAGACAAAGCGGTACTCAACGCCGGCTTTGATGTTGTG
>JAFARV010000788.1 GCA_019245255.1 Acidobacteriaceae bacterium
ACGCGATGGTTCTTACAAAAGGCGGGGCCGAATAGCCGATCAGACAATATTGATCAAGTGCAAAAAGCACGACTGACTCGAGACCCTGCGCCTGAGCCAGGTCGACTTCCTTCATCCAAGGGGTCCACGCATCTCCAATTCCAACCAGGTGACTAGCACGTGCCGGCGGAAAACCTTTCGCTCCGCTGGTCGCGATGGAAGCCGAGCAGGCATCCAGATTGCAGGCGGCCGTATACGTGAAGTTCTCAGTTTTCAAACACGTCAGGTTAGCGGGCGTCCAGTCGCTGGGAAAATTGATGACGCCGTTAAGGGGCGTGGCATTCGTGTCCGTTGGATACAGCACTTCATACCGGCAGCCCGGAAACGCTTGTTGTAGAGCGGCACGGATCGAGGCAGTGTACTTCCCGATCAGGCTCGGCAAAAAGGCGCTTTCATCCGAATAAGTGGCCGGATCAACCGTGTTGTCTGTAATAACCTGCATGGCACGCCCGTACTGGGCTTGAAATTGTGCTTGAGTGTATGCATCGTAGAATGGCATTCCAACGGATTGCTTTGGAAAATACCACCACTGCACCTCACCTGATTGCAAGTACGGTGTCAATCCGGCTGACACCTGTAAGTTGGCAATATCCAGGTAGGCCTGTGTCCAGAAAGCTATTGACGTAGGCGAAAAATTCGTTTGAATGGCCGGCGTGTTCAGGATAACGGGCGTACCATCAGGATAAAGCTGTACGATCCCGGTTGCGGTTGAGACATCCCCCTGCAGCACTTCTGTGCTGAACGATGCTGAGCAATCAATCGAATAACTTTTCAATGCAGCAAAGTAGGCCGCGTGCCAATCGCGTGCCGCCCGGTTCAGTCTCGGCTCGGCATTGAGATCTGTCTGCCAGTAATCTGCCGTAGCAGCCCAGGTGGCATTCAGCGGGTCAGTCATATCCAGCGTGTACGGGATTCCGTCGATGCCGCCCGATAGAACTGTTGATGGCGCTGAAATTGTAAATCCGCCGCTATTCTCAGCCGGCTGAACAAAGATGCCATTCCCAGCCGTTCCCATCGCCCTTGCAGTCAAAGTGAGCTCGTTGCCGTTCGCATTCGCCCACATCAAGTTAGTTCCAACGTTGATCAGCCCCGCCAATGCTTGCGCGACAGTAGCGGCGGTGTCGTCGGGCAACACCAGATGATTAATTACCGTCGGTGTCGCACCTTCTGAGGACGCGATGCTCAGAGTCGCCGCCGTTCCATTTGCAGGCTGTTCGGGTGCAATCGTCAGAGTGAGCGAAGCATACTGGGATCCCGGTCGCGTCAGTTCATAAAACCACATGGCTCCGACGTAATGATTTACTCTTCCCGTAAACCCAAGTTTGTTGATGAGCCAGGCGGTGCGCTCCGCAGCAAGAGATTGCGAGTGGTATGTATCCCAGTCAGTCGCGAGCGCCAGCTGGGAGTTAGAAGTAACGTCTGGCAAGTTTGCGGAAGGATACGCGATCTCAAGAAAGTCGATAAATACCTCCGCGGAAGCAGGCCCGGTATTGGTTAAGACAACCTGATGCCGTCCAGCCGCGAACGTTCCTAACTTCACCCGGACCAGCACATCCTCACCCGGAAGCTCAGTGTCGATGGGCGTGAGGCTCTGGGCATCCACAGCAACCGCGATCGTGCCGCCGTTTGCGAGGAGACGCGTTCCGAGATACAGATCGTGCGTAGCGGCTTCGGTATAAGTGAAGGTGCACGTGTCTCCTTCCGAAACGGTCGAGTGTATCCGGCTGCCCGAATAGTTACCCGTGCTTGTTGACCATGTCCCGTCGTAGACTACGCCGGAATCGGTATCTTCAATCCGGCGGCTCCCTGGACCCGCAACCAACCACGGCCTGTTCGCGCCGGTAACGGTCCAGTTGCTAATGTTCACTTGAAACTCGGTTTGCTGAAAGGATGCATTCTGCAGATCCGCAGCCCAGGTCCAACGTAACTTCCGAACTTGGTCGGTAGGTATCCCCTGTGCCTTCAACGCCGAAAAGTCGATCGTGACACGGTATGTCGTTGGGAACTGCCCGCCTGAAAACGTCGCATTTGGTGATTGCCAACAATTCGCACCACCTTCCGCAAACCCATAAACCGTTATCCTGTTTCCATTAGATCCGCCCAGTTGCGGAAAATCGGGACCGGATTGCCAGGTCAACGTGATCGAGTTTCCACTCGCTGATGCGGAAAAGTCCGGATCCGAAGAAAACGCAGCAGCTACACCTTGCGCAATCTGAGCTAACGAATCACCAGGACCCACCGTGTAGTAGTAATGGCTCTCGAGTAGAGCCAATCCAACCCGATTCCCTGCGCCGGGTGACCCTGCCAGAGTCATGGTCGCTGACGCCGGTAGATAGCTTCCGGTAATCGGCGTCACATACTCTGGCCAGAGTTGAACCTTGTACGGAGTCGCCCCACTCTCGTCTGTCCATATCCGCAGGCTGTCCCAATCAACCGTCGGGACCAGGTTTGATTCGAACGGTATGCATCCGGTCCGCTCTTCGTCATACGTGAGAACCAGCCCACTAAGATCGCCATCCGGCAGATACCGAAACGAAGGATGCTCGAAGGTGTTGTTCTTATTCCATTCGACGACGGCCCAGTCGAACTGCTGGCGCCACTTACCGGAAACTGTGAACCCAGACGCACTCGCGTTGCTAATTGCCGCTATAGCCGACGGCATCTGAAAATAGCATTGCAAGTCGCGATGCGGCGAAAGTTTAAACAATTGTTCGGCCATGGACTTATAAGCGGATTGTTACTGTAAGGTCCCGTCCGGGTACAGGGGAACCAGTGTACGTAGGGTCGATGTTGAGTACGACGTTCAGCGATAGCGATGCGCCGTCGGTAAGTGGGCCGAGAGGCGTTCCGTCAACAACACTGGATACCGTCGCTCCCGATGGAATGACCAGACTACAGAACGGTGTGCCATTCTGTACCAGGCTGATCGCGATCGAGTACCCTGTTGCTGCCTGGCCTACGCTTGCGCGCATGTCGCGGACCGCATGCGAAGCTTCTACGATCAACGGCGGCGTTGCGTTCTGTTGTGTAGCAAGTACCCCGGCAACTTGCAGCGCAAACTGTCCTCCCGAAAGAGTTCGTAACCCTGCGTCGGGAGCGGTCAAATAACACTGTGAAGTCGCTTGGCTATCGCCAAACGCATTCGTAACGAAGAATTGTGCGCCCGCAATGCGTACGTCCGGCAGACTCATCGTGTGAAGAAAGTTCATCGACGCTCTGTTTGAGAAAAAATTCAACGCAAATGGGACAACAACGGTCGCCGCATTGAGTATCAGAACAGGATCGTTTGCGTTATGAGCCGCCGCTTGCGACGCCACTGCACCCCGAAGCACCTGGTACGTGTTCGGTGCGGCACTCGATAGCACCACCATCAGTTCAGTGTCAACCTGAACGACGTGCCCGGGCAAAAGTCCGGCGGCATTCATCGTGAGCACCTGGGTGCTCCCATCCATCGCCGCGGATAACGAGTAAGTTCCTGTCGTGGACAGCTCGTTCCAATAGAACAACTGCAGCGTCCCACTCGATACTGAAGATGTATTCTGACTGCTTGTGAATCCGACTTGCGAAAGGACGATCTCGCCCGCGCCAGGTGCGGTGAGAGTAAAGGCCGGTGCACCAGGTGTGCCGCTTTCAGCTCCGCTCCCTAGCGCAAATCGGCTTACGGGGCATAGCTCAGTAAAACCCTCCGCATTCGTAACACTTGCTCCGCGGCCAGATACCTGGACTACTGTCCCGGCCCTATAAGGCAACTCGAACTGAACTGGACTAGTGGATGAAACCGCTGCAAAGTGCCAGGATGACTCGCATATGACAAACGTGCTGGTCGTATCTGGCGCGAAACTCCAGGCGGGTGTGACGGTTAAGGTCGTCGCGTCGTTGGTCGTTATGGTCCGCTCCTGACCTCGACCTGATCCGTCGATGATACGGACCAGCATTCCGGCGTAGGCGAGCGGCACCGCGCCCATGTCAGCGCACGCTATGGTGGAGGACGACGCCGATGTGGCCTCGAAAGGTCCAGCAAACTCGTATCGGTAATAGAAATTCGCGTGGTCGAAGCTCGAGTCGGGCGGCCCGACCGGCTGAACTGAGCTGCCGGTATCGGTATATGTGCTGCTCAACGCCACTTCACTCGCGATTCGGTATAAAAGCTGCGGTGTCGTCCCGCGGTACACATTGAAGCTGGTCGCGGTAGCGGGAAAGCTCAGCCCCACCAAGGTCACCGTATTCGTGTTGCTTCCATTCGGAATCGCGGCCGGAACAGTAAATGAGAGCGGGCCCTCCCTTCCGGCCTGATCAACGGCAGTGACCGCATAATACTGAGTCACTCCGCCTGCAAGCGATCCGCCCGTAGCTGAAAACTGAGGAGCGAGGCTAACTAGAGGAACAGACGGCGCGTTCGGATCAGGGCTCGATGGAACACTGAAACCGACAGTCAGAATGTCAGTCGCGGTACCGTCCCCTTGCGATTGCAAGAAGTCAGTGATTTGGAAATCAAAATATTCCAGATTTCCATTCGAATCGTTGTGAGGCACGAGACCGATCAGCGGCCTGGGAACATCCGACTGTGCCCCCGGCTGCCGGCCGGCTGCAGCCAGTACCGCCGGATTGTCGCTGTACCAATCATCGTCGTGAATTTGCGCAACTACAGTAACAAGCTGGTAATTGAGTGACGGTGAGAGCTTTACTACCCGGAACGGTGTTCGGCTAAAGCCTTCTTTGAGATAAGTAAGCGCGATGATGTCGCCCGGCCGTATCTTCAGGGCCCGAAAACTCGTTTGAAACTCTACAAAGAGATTGCCGTCGATAGACTTGTCTAATTGGCGGAGCAAGACTCTGTTAGCCTGACTCATATTTGCGATCCCGAGTGCGGTCGATTGGCTGCTTACTTCATAACCAATGAGCGCCGCGTCGTCCGCGTTCACAACAGACAGGCTATCCTGCTGATATTCGTTCCATTCATCTTGGAATTCAACGCTCAGGCGATTTGAAGTCTCCGCCACGCTGCGCGCCAACACGCGAAGTGATGAAGCTCCCTGAGCAGTTCTGGCGATACCAGAGAAGGGTGCAGACGCATCGCTGAACTCATACGCTGGCCAGCCATTGTTCAACGGATCCGTGCTGTTCGAACCGTCCGGCAGCGCCGGTTGCTGCCCTGCGATCGTGTTCTCAGGTAGCAGTTCAAGAAGACCGGTTGTCCCATATCGCAGCATCAGGCATGATCCGACGCGAATTCCGCGGACGACCGACGCTGCGCTTTGACGTTTGGTTAGGATCAGGTTGCACTCATACCTCGGCACGTAAATTGGGTTGCCGTTCAGGTCCGTTGTTGAGATAAGAGTGCCGCAGAACGCCGCGCTAGACGAGAAGCTTCCCAGGTTGAGTTCGCTCGTGTCCCATCCGCATCGCTGCAGAATATCCAGAATCACCCAGGCAGGGTTGTTCGTGTACGTCGTGGATTGAAAACTCCCGTCCGCGTTATAGACATCCAGTTGCATGCCTTGCATCAGCACCTGAACAACCGGAAGGCTTTTGCCTGTGCTGATACTGTTCGGAACAATTACCGACAATACGCAAATGCTGCCGTATGGATCACCAAGCGGATTCCCGTTTGAGTCTGTGAAATCCAGATTGAAGTTGCCGTTGCGAGTACCGGATGTTACGCTTTGGTACCAGCCGCTGGCAGTCATGTCGGCACCAGCTACGCCCTGCGGTATTTCGACTCCATTTACAACAACCTTCAGGATGCTGGTGATCGCTCCCATACCGGCGAGCACTTCCATATGCGTTAGGTTGCCGTCGTTTCGCGAGAAGATTACGGGGGCCTTCAGCCATCCCGTCCCGTAGACAATTGGCACAGGGTCGTTATATTTCGCGGTGTTGTCCAGTAGTGGAGAGATGTGAGAAGTCTTATCCCCGTGCGTGCGGACCAGCACCGCGGATGGTACAAACTCGAAACCACCAAACCGTGACGTATTGCGCTGCTGGGAGTCCGAGGAAAACATTCCTCGTTGGATACATTGCGTCCGCGAGCCGTCACACGTGGTAAACGGCGCCCCGTTATTCAGGTTGCCCACGCCGTTCGGCTGATCAGCGGAATATCCGCAGCGATAAAAGCGGGAGTATCTACCCATCTCACCGCCGTTCACCGCTTCTTGTCTCTGGTCTGGTGTTGCCGGAAAGCTCCACGGACACGAACGCTGAACCCGGACATCAGGCACCGGAATTCGTTGAAGACTCAGCTTGTTTGTGAATGTCAGCTGTAGCCACTCTTCTGTAATTTCATCGGGATCGCCAGCAACGCCCTTAAACAAAATTGTGCTTTCAGTCGTGATCGTGCCGCTCGGAAGGTCGGCGAACGCGAAGTACACAGTCAACTGAGAGCCCTTAAAGCCGATCTCCTGGTTTAGCTCTGACATCGCGGAATCCGCGTTAGCGAGCGTAAGCGAAAGGTGGGAAATTCCGTCCATCGCGTCATCGGCCGAGAGCTGCAGGTCGAAGAGGTTATGCTTCAACACTCGCGCGGAATACTGCTTGCTGTTAAAGACGATCGAGTGCGTACACCAAAGCTCAACATCTCCGGAAGGCAACTCGCATTCGAAGAACAGAATCGGTGTATCTGGGATGGATAACTGCTTAATTTCGTTGATCGTAGCCATGTAGCTGCCTAAATCGAAGTCTCGATCGTGAACGTGGTGGAAAAAAGATTCAGTCCTTCAACGATGACCGGGAACTCGTTGATGGACCAATACGCCTTCGGGTACACGCCGCCTTGGGCTGTTGTTGCGCGATATTGCGACGGCGCGATTTGAGGCTCCAGTTGAGTCCCGAAAATCTGGACTATCTGGCCCGGAGGTACAGTTAGCGATACGGATAACGTTTCCCCGCGGTCGTTGAGGCGTCCGGACGAGACGATGCGAGTCCATTCACTTCGAGCGATATATGAATCCGCGCCACTGTTTGAAGCACCGCTGCGGGTAAGTGTGATTTGGGCGGCTGCATCGGCCCTTACATACAAAGAAAAACAATATTGGTAACCGCTTGGCACAGCCAAGTTCTGCACCAGCTTTTGATCGGCTTGCC
>JAFARV010000942.1 GCA_019245255.1 Acidobacteriaceae bacterium
CCCGTCGGAGGAACGGCCAACGCCATGCCTCTGCCGGACTCGGTTTCTGAGATGAGGATCTCAACCAATAACTACGATGCCCAGTACGGCGGGAACGCGGGGCTGGTTGTAAATGTCAGCACAAAGAGCGGAACCAATCAGTTTCATGGCGATCTGTTTGAGTACCACAACGACAGCGCGCTCGCAGCACGCAACGTGTTTCAGAATACCCCAGGCTCTTTCTTCGCGTTCCGGCGTAATGAGTTCGGGGGCACCGTTGGCGGGCCAATCCTCAAAAATCGCCTTTTCGGTTTTGCATCCGTCGATAAGTTACTATCTTCCGGAGCATCGTCTTCGGTGAATACGTTTGAAACTCCACAGTTCGCGAGTTTCGTAGAAAACAGGTTTCCGAATACGATTGCTGCGAAACTGGTTTCTCAATTCGGGCCGCAATCTATTATTAGTAACTCTTTAAGTAATGTTCAGACGTTAGCGGATTACTACAATACAACGCCGGGCTTCTACGTTCCCACACTTGCTTCTGCCGAGGCACTGGGTTTCCCTGCTGACTTGCCGGTAATCGGCACAGGCGTGTTCACTCCGACAGGGCAACGCAATGGACTGCAGTGGACTGCTCGCGTTGACGGCTACTTCAATGACCAGAAGGACCACGTCTTCTACTACGTGAATCGAACTACGTCGACGGCGGCAATTGAGGACCCACGTCCGGGGTTTAACGGGACCTCGATCGGGAACGGTCTTACTATGAACCTGCACGAGGTTCACACGTTTGGCGGCAGCTCTATTAATGAATTCAGCATGGGTTATTACCGGCCTTACGGACTGACCGAAAATCCACCTTCCGCTCTGGCTATCCCCGGGATAAGTGTCACGGGCTTGTGGGGCTGGGGCGGCAGCGGCGGCTTTCAGTTTTCACCGGGAGGATTTGTACAGAATACCTACGAGTGGGACGACATGGTAACGATGATACGCGGCGCGCATACTCTTCGCGTCGGCGGCGGCCTTCGGCGCTGGGAAGACAATGCCAACTTCACTGGTATCTACCAGCGCGGCGATTATAACTTTAATAACCTCATCGATTTCTCACAAGACATGCCGTTCTCCTCTACTTTCCAGGCGGTGGATCCGCGAACGGGTCTTCCCACAAGTCAGGTGCGAGGCTATCGCGGTACGGAGAGTGACGGTTTTGTTAGTGATACATGGAAGACTACTGCGAATTTAACTCTGAATCTCGGGGTTCGCTGGGACTATTTTGGGAACCCTTATGAAATAAACGGCCAACAAACGAACTTCATCTTCGGCTCGGGATCCACGTTTCAACAGCGGCTTGCGAATGGGCGGTCAGCGGTCGTGCCGAATCTCTACAGTAGTAGCCGGTGGAACAACTTCGCGCCTCGTTTCGGGTTTTCCTGGAATCCGCGCGCTGCGCCGAAGTTTGTGCTACGCGGCGGGTTTGGTCTTTTTTACGATCGGCCTGAGAATCAGATCTATACCAATAACCGGACCGATCCTCCGCTCTTCGCGGTTCCCACCTTTGGAATTCCAACTGGTACGCCTGTCGCTTACGGCCTGTGTACTCCCACGTCGATCTTCAATCTGAATTGTCCGGTGAATCCGCTACTTACGCAGGTGAAGCTGAATGCGGCGAACGGCTTAGTCGCGCCGATCAACGGTGTCGAAACACTCATACCCACGACTCTCTACGGCACGACACGAGATTTTCCGAATGCATACAGCGAGAACTGGAACATCGGGTTTCAGTATGCATTCACGAATAAGCTGATCGGCGAGGTGGACTACATCGGCGATGTAGGACGGCGATTCTATCTGAGTACGGACGTCAATCGGGTGAATGGGGACAACGTTGGAGGCGTGCTGAACCGGCCGAATCCGAACTTCGCAGACATCGAGCTCTCGATGCCAATTGGAAATTCGAACTATAACGGCGTTTCCGTCAGTGTGCGCCAGACGACCGCTCGCAGCCTGACCTTCGCTGCGACTTATACGTGGTCTAAGTCGCTAGACCTTTGTTCAATTCTTTCTCAAGGGTCGTGTTCAGTTCCGGATTTCAGTAACATTCGCGCCAACTACGGACCGTCCGATTTCAACGCCAAGCATCATTTTGCTGGTTATGTGACTTGGTCGCCGAATCCTTTTGATCAGAGCTCGTGGACGGGACGGCTCCTGAATCGTTGGCAACTAAATGCCGTGTTTACGTTGCAATCCGGGCTTCCATTTTCGGTGACATGCAGCGCGGGCTATCCGACTTGCGATTACAATCTGGACGGTTACAACACGGATCGCCCCAATGTTGCGGGTCCCATCCAGATTGTCGGGAATGGCAGCCCGTCAACGTCTCAATATATTAGCGGGATCTTTCTCCCGGGTACCGGGCAATTCGGTACACAGTTCTTCGCTCCGCCTCCCGGGCAGGAAGGCGACCTTG
>JAFARV010001008.1 GCA_019245255.1 Acidobacteriaceae bacterium
GGTGCTCAATCAGTTCCGGACAATCATCAGCGGTCCGCAATACACGCCACCCAGTTTGAAAGGAACGGTTGTATTTCCCGGACTCGATGGAGGCGGCGAGTGGGGTGGCGCCGCTTACGATCCAAAGTCGCGCGTCCTTTTTATTAACTCGAACGAGATGGCGTGGATTATCCGCCTGGTCCCGCGCGTGCTGGCAACGGAGGCCGTAACCGGCTCCAGTTTGTATCGGCAGAACTGTTCCGGGTGTCACAGGCTGGATTTGAAAGGAACACCGCCGGAGTTTCCATCGTTAACTGATATCGGCTCGCGTCTGTCGCGCGATCAAGTTGTGAGCATGGTCACACACGGAGGCGGTCGTATGCCGGGATTCGGCCGCCTCGGTGGCGATCTGATCAACGCCATAGCTGACTTTGTTATGACTGGGCAAGACATTCATCTCGACGGTGCGGAACACAAAAAGGCAATGTCGTTCGCGGGACTGAAGTACGGAATCGACGGTTACAACCAGTGGCTTGATCCGGACGGCTACCCGGCGGTCACTCCGCCATGGGGAACTCTGAATGCGTTGAGCCTAGATACGGGAAAGTACGTATGGCAGCAGCCGTTCGGTGAGTTCCCCGAGCTTGTCGCAAAGGGCATTCGCAACACGGGGTCTGAGAATTATGGCGGAGGTGTTGTAACCGCGAGCGGCATCTTGTTTATCGGGGCTACTGATCACGATCGTAAATTCCACGCATATGATACCCGCACTGGCCAATTACTCTGGGAGGCAAATCTTCCATACGGCGGGAATGCAACGCCGGCGGTTTATGAAGCCAAGGGCCGCGAGTATGTCGTGATCGCGGCCGGCGGCGGACGCCGAGGCGAAAAGGACAGCGGCGGTGCGTATGTGGCGTTCACTATTCAATGAGCATGAAAACGTGTAACCAAGCGCCAAGCGTATGCACCTAACGGGCAGCCTTCCGGGTACTGAGGTCAGGGTGCGTTTCAGCAAAGCCGTGTCGCTTTGGGCGGTTTTCGGAATTGCTCTATGTGCACAGGGGCAGAGTGCGCGTGTTTCGGCTGCGCTCGCCGCTATGCAGCGCGGCGACCTTTCTGCGGCCGAACAAAATCTACGTGCTGCTTCCGACCCCGAAGCGACTGAGATACTCGCGGTTGTCCTCGATCAGGAAAAGAAGTTCGGCGAAGCTGATGGCCTTTACCGCAAAGCCTTAGCCCGTGACCCGCGCTCAGCGGCATTGCTTCATAATTACAGCAACCATTTGACGGCGATGGGAATTGCGCTGTCGCAGCAAAGGCGTTTTGACGAGGCACAGGCTGCATTTGACCGCGCACTGGAAGTAGTTCCTGAAGATTGGAACCTACTATATTCTGCCGGTCTCGCGGCAAGCCACGCAGGACACAACGAGCGGGCGCGGGAACTCCTGCAGAAGGCTGTCGACCGGGCGCCAGATAATCCAAACGCCCTCTATGATCTCGCCGTCGTCAATCTTGCGCTTGGTCAGCAGGCGCGCGCTTTCGAACTCGCGAGCGAGGCGTTTCAGATTGCGCCTAGCGTACCGGAGATCTCGAAGCTGTATGCCGAGACTGCCTCTGACCGCGGCGATTACGATGAGGCGGCTAAGGGTTGGGAGCGGTATGTGCGAGCGTTCCCGAAAGATGAGATTGCAAAGCGCGAGCTCGCCTTTTCGCGAAGCGTTGCCGGACAGAGTTCTGATGACGCCCTGCGTAGTTTGAACGCGTTCGTGAGCCGTCACCCCGAAGACGCCGTCGCGCTGTATGAGCTCGGGGCGGCTGAGAGTGCGGGCGCGCCCGACTCGGCGCTCAAACATTTAAATCAGGCTCTGGCAATGCGGCCGGATCTGACATCCGCATATGTTGCTCGTGGACTTCTGCTCTATAGGCAATCGAAAGCAGATGTGGCGGCTGAAGATTTCAAGCTCGCTGCGGCACGCGAGCCCGACAATGCGCGTGTGCTCGACCGGCTTGGCCAGGCCTATACAGCGATCGATAAACCGCAGCAAGCGGTTCTTGTTCTTCAGCGAGCGGCTTCACTCGCTCCGGGGGACTCGGGGATTTTGCTGCATCTCGCGCGCGCCTTATCGAAAGCAGGGGATCTGGAGCAATCGAAAACAGTGTTTGCCCAAGTCAGGGAGTTAGAGGCCAAACGCTCGAATAAACGGTTAGCAATGACCAATTAACGGGAGGGGTTGTGCAGTTATCGTTAAATCACTTGTGTCGGTCGTTGATGTTGCTGATGCTTGCAGTGCTACTCTTTACGCCACGCTTGGGAGTGGGCCAAACGTTCACCTCGTCAATCGCGGGTGTCGTGAGTGATCCCACGGGTGGACAGGTACCGAACGCGCGAGTCGAGCTGAAAAACACGGGAACTAATGATCTCCGCGTAGCGACGTCCGCTGGAAACGGCTCTTACCAATTCAGCAATCTTCAGCCGGGCACTTACCAAATCACAGTTACCGCGCCGGGCTTCAAGAAATTTGTCAAGAGTAATCTGATCCTCGAGGCACAGGTCGGAACGACGGTAAACGTGGATCTTGAGATCGGAAGTACCGAGCAGACGGTAGAAGTAACTGGTTCCTCTGTTCTGGTCGATACGGAGACGGCGAACACTACGGCCACTTTGGACAGCCATTTGATTGAAGCGTTACCGAACGGAACTCGCAATCCTCTTAACTTCGTTTTCGCTGTTGCCGGAACGACGCAAGCGCCTGCCGG
>JAFARV010000014.1 GCA_019245255.1 Acidobacteriaceae bacterium
AGGGTCAGCTTCAGCCATAAAGGCAAACCGGCGCGGGTATTGATCAGGAATAGGGATGCGGGCATCTTGGTGAACATCGACGTGATGGTGCGCGAATTGAAGACGAAGTTCGCCGTGCCGGTCCCCTGCACATTTGGGTATCCTCCGAGATCGCCGTAGATAGCGACACGAATCAGAAGCAACGCCGCCGTAGCGGACGTGACGGCGTATAACAGCTTGCGCCAACGCGCTGCCGGCAACGTCAATCCGAGCGGCCGCGGAAGCAGAAACAATGCGGCAAGCAAAAGCGGGTAAGCATACGCAGCCTCCTTGGACAGAACACCCAGGCAGTATGCAGCGGTGCTGACCCAAACAGAACCCGCCAAGACGCGCTCCAACGCAAAGACCGTGAACGTCGCCGCGAGTAAGTCGAAGCGGGCGCCGGGCCAGATCACGGCCTCGAATGCGCAAGGCAAAACGATGAAAGCGATTCCCGCCCATTTGGCTTCCTGGCTGCTCAAGCCCAGCCGAAAGCCGAGCCGCGCTACGAGATATCCATTTAGTATCTGCAGCACAAAGCTCTGCACGTGATAGCCCCAAAGAACCGGTCCGAAGATTTGATTGTCCAGCCACAGCGACACGAAGCCGACGGGCCGATAGAATCCGTCAGTCTGCTTGTGGAGAAAGAAACTCCAGGGCGTAACGCCTGTGGTCAGAGCACGATGGGTCCAATCGAAGAAGTTCAGATTGACGGTAAGCGAAGTTGCGTAGACCGCGAGTATGAGAGCGAGGCTTACCGCCCAGAAAAACCAGCCCGGTCTGAAAAGATCAGCGTCAACCATCTCGGCCGGCTTGTTTTCGCGTCCGGCCTGCAACGCGAGCCAAAGGAGAAACGCGCCGTTCAGGTACATTAGCGGCTTGAAGAGGTAGGTAGCGACGAGATGGACTGGCCCGAGTCGAAAATCGTACTGGCCCAGAACGGAAAGGATAAGAAAGTTGAGCGCCGCAACAACAAAAGCACTCAGTGCCGCGGTGCGGCAGACTCGAATCACCGACTCAGGGTAGCATCGGCCCGAAAAAGGCCGTCAGCGGGCCCACACTTGGCCGCTCTGTAAGATAGTTTCGGGGCGGTGGTTCTTTGCCCATTGCGTCAGGACTGATTACCTTTGCCCATTTACAAAGCAATCAAGGCTATTTTCCCTGACGGCACGAGGCGTCATGAATGGGTCGCCGGTCTTCTGCGGCCGCCCATTCCCGCGAAACTGAAGCAAAATCAGCGGGAACTACCGCCAGGAGGGGAACAGCGGCTGCAGGATTCGCTGATCCGCGATTTTTTCACCGACCGGTCCTATTATCCGGAGCCGCCCGAAATCTATCTCGCGACGCCAGTCGGACAGAACGATCTTCGTGATCACATGTTCGGCCGTCTCGAGTCGTTCCGGTCATCAGTAATTCCGTGGTTGAGCGCGGCCATGCCATTGCAACGTATGAAGGTGCTGGAGATCGGATGTGGCACCGGCGCTTCGACGGTCGCGTTGGCCGAGCAGGGTGCGGAGGTTTTTGGATTAGATGTCAGCGACGGGGCGCTCGCCGTTGGACGAGAACGCTTGAAGCTGTACGGATTGCACGCGGACTTTGCAGCGGCGAATGCGGCGGAGTTTCCGAGCGTAATCGGCAATCGGCAGTTCGACTGCATCATCTATTTCGCCGTGCTCGAACATATGACGTGGCAGGAACGGCAGGCTTCGCTCTCGGCGGCGTGGCGGCATCTCCGCCCGGGACAGTATCTGGTTGTTATCGAGACACCGAACCGGTTGTGGTACATGGACGACCACACATCGGGCGAACTCTTTTTTCACTGGATTTCAGATGAAGCTGCATTTGCATATTCGCGCCTGACAGAGCGTGAGATTTATAATCGGGCGTTCCGAGGTGAAATCACCGATGAACAACGGGTGTTACTCGCGCGCTGGGGACGCGGGGCAAGCTTTCACGATTTTGTCCTGGCATTCGACGTAGAACCCGAGAAACTTCCAGTAGTTAGTTATCTGGGTGAGTTTCGGCGGCAGCGGCTTGCGAAGTTACGCGGCGTGAGCAAATACGAGCAAGTATTGCGCGAGCTGGCACCGAACCTGCACCCCGCGTTTCTTGGTTCCTATCTGGATGTCGTCTTTCGAAAAAACGGCGGGCGATTGTGAACCGCCCGCTATTTCGGGAAACGGCGCGATGGTTACTTACCGAACTGAATCGCCGGAAGTATTGAAGTACCTTCCTTCTGCACGGCTTCCAGGCTGTTGGGATCCAACCCGAGTGCGGTCAGAATCGTTGGCGCCACCTGCGCAGTCTGAACTTCGGCTGTCACAGTGCTCGCAGACAAGGATGGATTCGAGAGCAGAAGCATCACATTCGTATCATCGTGCGCGAAGCCGCCGTGCTCCTCCTGCTTCTTGGTGCTGCCCGTGTAGATCACGCCTACATTCGGTGTAATGATTATGTCCGGAGTCCTCGGGTCACCGTCGGGCGGAAGGCCTGGTCTGTCAATCATCGACTGCACGCTCCGTCCGTAGTAGATCTGACCGAGGCCGACTTCTGAAGCGTGGGACTCGAGCAGACCGACCGCCTTAACGGTGTCGCTGCCTGGTGCAAGCCAGATCAATGAAACATCGTCTTCTGTCGGGCCGATGCCGTTTGCGTTCAGGGGCGATTCTGAATCGGGAATGTAGCCCGGCAGATCGGTGGCAATCAGTGTTGTGGGACTGGTTCCATTTGTGCCGGAGTGCCCCGGAATGGGCAAGAAGCGGTTCGGATCGATCGGCGACTGTCCATGTTTCGCCGTAATGACGATCAGTGTCGAGTCATACAAACCGCGGTCCTGCAGGTGCTCAACCATCCTCCCGATTGACTTGTCGACAAACTCGATTTCCGTCACGAGTGCGGCGGAAGGCGTACCCTCAGCGTCCAGATATCCGCCCTTCACATTGCCTTCGATGAGCTTTTGTCCGACGCTGACGGCCTGGAAGTTCATGCCGAAGATGGTGGGAACTTTGGTGGATGCTGTCCCGAGGTGATTCTTGCCGGCGATTTCGTGCAGGATCGCTTGTACCTTCAGCGTGTCGTAGCAGCGTATGTCGAAGAAGCTGTCCGTCCACGCGCCGACTCCTTTGGATAGGTCGAGGCTGGCGCAGGACTCGCCGAGCGGCGTTTTGATGCCTGCAACAGCGGCCTGATTCGAGGCCATCGTGATGTCGGAATTGATTTCGGGGCCATAGAAATCGTCGAGGTTTGACCCGTTGCCTGGTCCCGACACCGACGCGTATGCCGGATGTTTATCAGACCATGCCGTGTAGCCGCCCTTCTGGTGAATGACTCCAAAGATCGTATTGGTGCGGAGGAAGTTCCACGGATATACCGGGTTGCAATTGTTAAATGGGTCGCGGATCAACTTCTTGGGGTCGATGGACGCAATGCCGCCATCAGTTGGAGCTGCTCCAGGCGCGCCGCCGTTGAGTAAGTTCTGGTTGAGGTCGATTCCTTCCTCGTATTCGGTTGTGGTTCCGTTATGCACGCCGACCGTGCAAGTCCCACCCGCGAGTCCATTACCGGTAGTGATTTGCGGCGGAGCAAGGCTACGGTCGTATGCTACGTCGTAATAGACTCCGAAGCTGCGCGGAGAACCGCCGCTGACGATCGCAGTTAGTCCCGGGAAAGAATCGGATGGTTTCGACGTGCTCGCGTTTCGATAGCTGATTCCCGTCGCGCCCAACAGGGCCAGATTCGGGCAGTAAGGGCTGCCGTCGTTCGCCCCGGGAATGCCCCGCGCACAGTTGATAAAGTCGACGGCGTGCATGCCGTCGATGCTGATCAGCAGGACGTGCTTAATTTTGCCACTGGCGAGATCCTCGACGCCGTTTTGAATCGGCGCTGCTGCTGCAGTCAGCGCACCGGCCGCGAAGGCGGCCAACAACACTTTGTTGATTGACAACGAAGTAACAACCTCCATCTGTTTTCCTTACCTCGGTCTACGTTACAGAACGGTGACGATTCTGAAAAAATAACGGTCTCAGCTCGTCATCCCGGCGCAAGGCCGCACAGATCGCAGCGAGTGCGCTACCGGGCGCGCCGTCGGCGAGCGAACAGTCCCAGTGCGATTCCGCACAGGGCGATGCCGATAGTCGAGGGTTCCGGGACGGCCGCCACAAACTCTATACCGTGAAGACTCTGGCCAGTCATGATGGGCGTAATTACACCCGTGGACGGGTTTACGCTTCCGAACTCATCGCCGACATCTACATAGAGCGAGGTGCTCGAGAGACCGCTAGCGGAAAGGGCGTAAACAACGTTCGCTCCAGTATCGGTCAGATAGAAGGTCCCAGACGACGCCGTCGGATAAATGCTGTCGTCAGGGTTGCCGATCGTGGTTCCGGGCGCAGCAACGAGTTTGAGAGATGTTGCCGTCTGGTTTGCCTGGCCAGGGTTCGTAATAAACGTGAGCGCGCCGTCACCCTCACCGGTTTCCACCAGGCCTCCTGTGGGCGTTGACTTCAGGGAATCGGGATCCGTAAGCAGAAGGCCGTTTCCCGTAAGAACAGTGCTGAACGTGATGGGTGACGACGGCGTCGAGTTATCGAGCTTCACGAGAACGGGATCGCTGGCGGTGTTGGGATTGGTAAGGCTCAAATAGACGTTGTTTCCGAGAAACGCCACATCATCGAAACCGCGCGAACCAGAGATGGCGGTATATGCTGCGCTATACGTGAAGGTTGACGTCGCTTTAGTTGCGGGATTGATGATGGTCAGCTGCGAATTCGCATCCTGGTTCTGAAGCGCCCACACCAACCCGGTGTTCGGATTGTATTTCAGACCGTCAACTGAGCCGGCAATTGTGTACTGGTTCTGCATCGTTCCAGTCATGCTGTACTGCACGATAGTGCCGGCACCCGAGAAATTGGTTGACGGGGCTGCGTTGCCGTACTCCACCCATAAGGAGCCTCCGCCGTATGTTACGGAGTCCGCCCCGGTGCCATGGACCGCGGCGCCTGAGGCGAAAACGGTAGGCGTCGAGAAAGAAGCGCTGAGCGCGGCGCTGTGAACTCCAAGTAAGGCTGCGGTGCAGACCGCGAGACGATTGAGCAAGAAACGCGAATTCCGTTCAGTTCGAGACTTCAAGTTGTTTCCTTTCTTCTCTTCCGAAGTTGAATTGCAATACGCAGGGAGCAGGAAGCCGGAGGCACGCAAGATCCCTCAATTCGCAAATACTCGATGGAAGTAACAAACTGATGAACTGATGGTCAGGTATTTCTCACGATCGCAGCGAAGCGTGGGCATCCTAACGGCTGCCTGTCAACCTTTCCCGCACGGATGCGTTTGGGAGACGAAGACCAGCAGGTTCTTCGGAGATCACGCGAGAGGGGCAATCTGATGAAATTTCTATTGCGGCTAGTTCTGGCCTGTAGCGTCGGGGCCGGCATGCTGTGTGCGCAAAGTGCAATTGTGGCAGCACCGAGTATCGTGCCGTTCAGGCACGTGGTGGTGATTTTTCAAGAGAATCGGACACCCGACAATCTCTTCCAAGGCCTGTGTTCGTTTCCGTATGGCACGGCGGAGTCGTGCAGTAGCACGCCCAGTTCTTCGCAGTACGACATTCAGACGAGTCACTGGGCAAATCGGAAGTCCTCAACTGGATTTACCAACCCGACTCCAGTGGCACTCGCGAATGCATACGACCTGAGTCATGCGCACAGCGCGTTTGTGGCGATGTGCGATGTGGACCCCGTAACCGGTAAGTGCAAGATGGATGGCGCCATAAACATATCATGCGGCGGAACGTGCCCGCCACAGCCGCAGTACAAGTTTGTGGACAATTCGAAGGGCCTGGTGAATCCGTATCTGGAGCTAGCGACCCAGTATGGGTGGGCGAATTACATGTTCCAGACGAACCAGGGTCCGAGCTTCCCGGCGCATCAATTCATCTTTGGCGGCACCTCAGCGCCAAGCGCGGCCGATGACGCAGCGGGGATCTTTGCAGCTGAAAACATGTCGAATGCAGATGCAAGAGGCGATGCCGGCTGTATTGCCGGTAAGGGTACGACGGTACAACTCGTCAATGCGGCGGGTGTTGAAGACCCGAAGGATCGTATTTATCCCTGTTTTGAACACAAGACGATTCCCGACGTGTTGCCGGCTAAGGTAAGTTGGCGTTATTACGCGCCGAGCGCAGGTTCGATCTGGACCGCTCCCAATGCGATCAGCCACATCTGCGAGTCAAGCGGCTTTGGCGGCGAGTGTCTCGGCGCGGAATGGGCGAAGAATGTCGATTTAACTCCCAGCGACGTTCTGATCGACATCGCAAATTGCAATTTGCGTAACTTGAGCTGGGTGATTCCTACAGGGGCGAATTCAGATCATGCCAGGGCCAACGATGGCGGCGGACCTTCGTGGGTAGCAGCAATTGTGAACGCGATCGGCGAAAGTTCTTCCTGCGATGGCGGCGCCGGGTATTGGAAGGACACGGCAATCCTGATCACGTGGGACGATTGGGGCGGCTGGTACGACCATGTGCCTCCGCACATTCTTCCGCACCCGCAAGGTGGATATCAGTTGGGATTCCGGGTACCGCTGATTGTTGTTTCCGCACATACGCCGGCGCGTTACATCAACAACGATCCGCATGACTTTGGCACGCTGTTACGGTTTATCGAGAGCAACTTCAGTGTGCGAGAAGGCGCCTTGAACTTTGCGGATGCACGCGCAGACACCGATCTTGGGCGTTTCTTCAATTTCAATGCTCCGGCACGCAAATTCAACCACATTTCGGCGCTGATACCGGCAAGCTTTTTTATCAACGACAAGCGGCCGGCAACCGATCCGGATGATGAGTAACGGCCGGGTAGTGTGCCGGGTTAGAGAATCGTTGGTAATGGGCGGCGTATGTGGGACCGCTGTAGGTTCGCGGCCGCCCCACCACAATAACAGTACGATCTGAGTAGTGAAGCGCTCCGGGTTTGCCGACTTACCGCTGCATGGCGGGCGAGTGCCCGAATGGCTCGCTCAGCGGATGGAGAAGCTCGGGACAGCGATTGCGGAGAGCATTGTCTATCACTACAGCGCCTCGGAGTTCCTGACACGCCTCAGCGATCCGTTCTGGTTTCAAGCGTTCGGGGCGGTGATGGGGATGGACTGGCACTCATCGGGAATCACGACATCGGTGATGAGTGCTTTGAAGCGAGGGCTAAACCCACGCGCGCACGAGCTGGGGATTTACGTTTGCGGCGGGCGTGGCAGGCAATCCCGCAACACGCCAACGGAGCTGCTGATAATCGCGGACAGGAAAGGCTTCGACGGCGGGGAACTCGTTCGCACAAGCCGGCTCACGGCCAAAATAGACAACAACGCGATTGCGGACGGTTTTCAGATCTATCTGCATTCGTTCGTGCTGACGGCGGCGGGGGAGTGGGTTGTTGTACAGCAGGGGCTGAACGACACGAACGGGCTTGCGCGACGGTACCACTGGCATTCGGCGACGGTCAGAGACTTCGTTTCCGAACCGCATACCGGGATCGCAGGCGAGAACCGAGGCACGATCTTGAATCTGGTGGATGCGCGGGCCAAACCGGCGCAGGCTGCACTGCTCGAGATTGCGAGCGAGGCGCCGGACAAAGTGTTGGGCGAGGTCCGCAAGCTCGTGATGCCACGCGGGCACGAGGTACGGATGAGGGACGTCGATCTCGAGCGGTTGGGGGCGGTGCTTGCGGTGAGCTACGAGCGGCAGCTGCGGGATTTCGCGTCGTTGCTGCTGATGGAGAACCTGGGCCCGCGAACGCTGCAAACGCTGTCGCTGGTAGCGGAGGTGGTGCATGGTACTCCGACGCGATTCGACGACCCGGCTCGATTCTCGTTCGCGCTGGGCGGCAAAGATGGGCATCCGTTCCCGGTACCGCTGAAGACGTACGACGAATCGTTGGGCGTGTTGCGGCGAGCGGTGGGCGCGGCGAAGCTGGGCCACAGCGAGAAGCTGGACGGGTTCAAACGCCTGGATCGCTTGGTCAGGACAGTGGAAGAGCGCTACAAGCCTGTCGCGGACTTTGAGCGCGTGCTGGCTCATGAGCGGGCGATCTCGACGGGTCTGGGCGGCCGGTCCGTGTTGTTCGATGCGGCACGGAGGAAGCCGGTCAGGGAAAAGCAGCTCTCGCTCTTCGGGTAGGCGCCCGGCCTCGGCCGATCACGGCGGCAGCACAATTTTCTTCTCTTTGATGTCAAAGGACTTACCTCCCGCTTTTCGAACGGACGGTTCGTTTTCGACCTTCTCCGTGCTACCGTGAACCAGGCTCGCAAGAGGCAAAATTGCCTTCTTGCGGGCCATTTTCTTTTACGGAGCCCACAAATTGTCCAGTAAAGCCCAAGTCGCTGCCAACCGCCAAAACGCGCAACTGTCTACCGGCCCAACCTCTGAGAACGGCAAGGCCACTTCCTCTCTGAATGCAGTCGAAACCGGACTCACCGGCCGCACCGTCCTGCTGCCGAGCGATGATGCCGCGGCTTACCAGGCGCACGTCGACGGATTTTTCGCCCGCCTCCAACCCGGCAGCGACGAAGAGCGCACGCTGGTCCAGTCGCTTGCCGACACCGAATGGCGGCTCCTCCGCATCCCGGCACTCGAAGCCGGCATCTACGCCGTCGGCCGCCTCGAATGCGCCGAACTGTTCCCCAACGAAGAA
>JAFARV010000183.1 GCA_019245255.1 Acidobacteriaceae bacterium
GAAGGCCGTTCTGAACAGGCCTGTCTCAGTCAAAGCGAATTTCAGGTAGGCCGTCCCAACTGCTCGCAGCGTCGCGCGTGCCAATTCAGCCCCCGGCTTGATGCGCCGAAGCTCATCAATTTCGGTTTCAATCGCGACAGCAAGCGACGACAGTGCCGCCGCTCTGACCGCCTTCAAAAGATCGGCATGACTCGAGAAATGCCGGTATGCTGCATTCGGAGCTACGCCGGCTCGTCGGGTAGCCTCGCGGAGCACAACCGCACTCGGGCCGCCGCGGCGCGCGAGTTCGATACCGGCTTCCAACAGCGCGCGCCGTAAATCGCCGTGGTGAAAAGTCCTTCGAGCGGGCGCTTGCGCTGTTCGCTGGCCGTTCATAACTTATTGTGGACAGTGTACACTTATTTGGATAAGTTGATGTTCTGGACCCTGTCCACATCGAACAACTCAAACAAAGAGAGGAACTGATGTCATCCCCAGGAGCAAACACCTCCCCTTCACGATTTGTTTGGTACGAGCTTCATACACCCCGTGCGAAGCCGGCGGAGGCCTTTTATCGACCAGTGCTCGGCTGGGGCGCGCAGGATGGGGGTGTACCGAATCACCCCTACACGCTGGTTACGATCGGCGGGATCCCTATTGGCGGCCTGCTCGAAAAGCCCGCCACCAGTTTTGCTCGCGGCGAAAAAGCACACTGGGTCGGTTATATCGGAGTCGGCAATGTAGACGAGTTTTCAAAGCGCGTGCAGCAGGCGGGCGGTGTAGTGCATCGTGCAGCCGAAGACATACCGTCCGTCGGTCGTTTCGCTGTCGTCGCGGATCCCCAGGGCGCAATGTTCGTTCTCTTTCAACCGCGCGACACACGGCAACAGGCCCAATTCCCGAAGCCCGGCACACCGGGATCCGCCGCCTGGCATGATTTAGCAGCAGTAGATTGGCAATCTGAGTTCGCCTTCTACTCTGATCTCTTCGGCTGGAGCAAGTCAGACGCTCTCGATATGGGCCCCGCCGGTACATACCAGATCTTCTCCGCCGGCTCGGAGCCGATTGGGGGCATGATGAACCGGATGGATGCCTCGCAAACACCCGGCTGGTTGTTCTATTTCAATGTCGATGACATCAATGCAGCCATCGACCGGGTAAAGCAGCACGGCGGGACGATAGTTCATGGACCATCCGTCGTTCCGGGCGGCCAGCAGATTGCGCATTGTCTCGATACGCAAGGGGCCATTTTTGGCATCGTGGCGCCGGCAAAGGGCTGATCTGAAGGTCAGAAGAACACGTCGCGCGATAACTGTAACAACTTCCCACAGGTGACTACGACTTAGCTGAGCTGGCGGCCCCGGCCTTCCAACTCGGGTCTGCCAGGTACTCGAGCCAAAGGAAGTAGCCCGCCAGCGTCTTGCCGTCCTTGATCTCGTCGCGTTTGATCATCTGCTTGAGTTCATCCTTGCCGAACCACCCGAGTTCGATCCGCTCGTCTTCCATTGGCTCCTGTTGCCCTTCAGTCAAGCCGAGCGCAAGAAAAAGGTTCATTTTCTCGTCGACGTAGCCCGGGCTTGCCCAGAAGGAAGCGAGCTGAATCCATTCGGTCGCCTCGAATCCGGTTTCCTCGCGAAGTTCGCGTTTGGCGGCCGCGAGCGCCGACTCACCGGGATCGATCCGCCCCGCCGGCAACTCCCAGAGCTCCTGCTCTGCCGGAAGACGAAACTGCCGGACCAGCAGAACGCGTTCCTCATCATTGACGGCCATCATCACCGCCGAACCGGGATGGCGAACGATCGACCGGTGGATCTCAAACCCGGTCTGATCCCTGGCCACCTCGTCGACGACGGAAAACAGCTTATTCTTAAGAACTTCGCGCGAGGAGATTACCTTCATGTTATGAGTGACGGTGACGTTCCTGCCGGCATTTCAGCGGACCGTCATCGGGCACTCTACGTGATCGGGCACACTAATAGAAAAAAAGCCGAAACGGGGCTTGAAACTTGATTGGGTTGTGT
>JAFARV010000230.1 GCA_019245255.1 Acidobacteriaceae bacterium
CAGCTCGTGAAATAGCATCCCGAGAGCGTGGCAAGCGGCCGCTGCGATCAGCGAACCGCGGCCGCCCGACATCACGAACCAGACCGCCCCTAAACAAAGAAGAACGGATATCACGTATGCGTCGGCGTCGGTTGAAAATTTCCACCACGTTGCGCCGAATGCAAACAGGACCATCGCAAACGTAGCGCGTAATCGTGAGCTTGTCAGTCGCTGCGCCAACGAGAAAACGACCAAAGTGCAGTACGCGCTCAGAATCGCGTTCGCCACCTGCAATATCGTGATGGCACGTATTGCTGCCCCGGACTGCATTACGATGTCGTACAACAGAAATCCAAACGCTGAATAGAGCAAGTGGTTGGGATGCAGGAGCACAGAGGCGGGCATGGTTCCGTTCTGCGCGCTCTCAATGTAGATCGAAAATAAGACGCCGTCCCAGTAATATGTCTTCGTGAGAAACAGCAGGTAAATCAGCAGCACAAGCGCCGCAATCAGAAATCGCACCGTTTGCAGCTTAGCAGTGCGTGTCTGCTTCAATGAGGGGATGCGCTCATTTCCGACTGTCCGCGTGAACAGGAAAGGCGCGGACCGGGTTCAGTCGGGACATCTCTGGATTTTTTCAAGCGACATCATCGATCGGGGCGAAGCTCAATCCGGAGATGCCGTGCGTGTGGTGGACCCCGGAGGGCGCCCGCTGGGAGTTGCGCACTACAGTTCGACATCGCAGATCTCGCTGCGTTTCCTCAGTGGTCGAATCGAACCGATAGATCGCGACTTCCTGCAACGAAGGATTACGGCAGCGCTCGAATACCGCGGCCGGGTCGTTTCCGAATCGGACGCCTACCGCCTGGTGCATGCCGAAGGCGATCTGTTGCCCGGCTTGATTGTGGATCGATACGGTGATTGGCTTGTGGTTCAACTGCTGACGCAAGGCATGGACCGCATCGCCGCTGAGATTACCGGAGTACTGAACGCAACGCTTCAGCCGAAAGGGATTTTGGCGCGCAACGATGTGAGCGTGCGTGCGAAAGAGAATCTTCCGCTCGAAACACGCGTGCTCGCAGGCGAAATCCCGGACGAGATTGACATCCGCATGAACGGGCTTTCCTGGCGGGCAGACCTGGTTCATGGACAGAAGACAGGCATCTTCCTGGACCAGCGGGAAAATTACGTCGCTGCGCGCCGATACGCCCGCGGCCGCGGCCTCGATTGCTTCACCGCAACAGGCGGATTCGCGATGCATCTCGCTTCCGTATGCGATAGCGTGGAAGCGGTCGACAGCTCGGCTTCGGCGCTTGAGGTCGCAAAAGGCAATGCGGCTGCGAATGGCGTCGCAAACATTTCGTTTCAGCGCGCGGATGTGCTCGAACTGCTACCCAGCCTCATCGCGGCGCGGCGTGCCTATGACATCGTCATTCTGGACCCCCCTGCTTTCACGAAGTCGCGGTCGGCGATTGAGGGAGCGGCCCGTGGCTACAAGGAAGTGAACCTGCGGGCGCTTCGCTTGCTCAACCGTGGCGGGATTCTAGTCACCTGCTCCTGCTCGCATCACATGACTGAGGCGCATTTGCTGGAATTGATCGCGTCTGCCGCGCTCGATTGCGGCAAACAGTTGCGCGTCGTCGAACGCCGTACGCAGTCGCAGGACCATCCCATCCTGCTTACGGTTCCCGAAACGCACTACCTGAAGTGCCTGATTCTGGAAGTTCTGTAAGCGCAAAGGGCACGGATGCGCGCCGCGAGACAGGAAATGGAACTCCCCAATCCTTTGCGCGCGCCGCTAAATCCCGGGCCCGTTTTGCGCGGCTTGCTTGAGACCTACAGGATTACGCGTTGATCGCCGTCGCGACGCGTAATGTGTTCGCGGTCGAGGTATTCGAGGACTGGAATCGCATACTTTCGCGACATGTGAGTCCATTCCTTGAACTCCGGGACGGAGAATCTTCGGCCTCTGTGCGCAGCCAAGGAATTTCGCACATGCGCCATTACGTCGGCATGGAAAATCAGGTCGTCTGAAATGCGGACGAGTCTCTTGCTCTTGACGAGAATTTCCAGCAGCGACCTGGCTTTCTGGGCATCCCGCAACGCGGCGCTGAGAACCTCGGTGATGGTGGGCGGCTGGAATCCCGCATCGCGGAAAACACCTTCGATGCGGGCCATCACGCGAGAATCCTGATCACTGAATACGGCTTTGTGGGTCGCAAGTGAAACAGTCTCGCCTTGCACGCGAATGGCTGGGAACCGTTCGAAGACAATGCTCGCCAGTTCGGGACGCAGCCCTAAGCGCGCCTGAGCGAGCGGAGCGCCGGCGAGTGAGGGGTTCTTCGCATGGAACGCTGAAAGCCAATTCGCCAGGCGATTGCGCCGCTCTCCAAGCCAAGCTTTTGTGATCACAACGGAATGGGCTTCGACGAAGAGCAGGCTTGGATTTGCAATTGCCAGCTCTCGAATCCGCTCTCGACTCAACCCCGTCGCCCGCAGCAGCTCTTCCACACGCCGGCCAGTTGGCGCTTCAGAGACCAGCAGCTCAATGCGTGAAGCATCATCGGCTCCCGCAAGCCGCTCGAGACGTTCGATGGTTCGTAGGCGGTTGAGCCGCACGGGCGGAAACGGATCGAGAACCTGCCCACCGCCCACCGTCTGCGCGGGGGACGGGCGCCTGAGTACGAAATGATCCCCCGGCAGCGCAAGCACGGGACTCGGTAACCACAACCTTCCAAACGTCCGGCAACCGTTCGCGGCATACAGCACCTTACATTGCGCCAGAACTTCGGCCGTGCCGAGATGAAACTGAAGTTCAGCTCTACGTTCCGGAATCGCCCGGCTGTCGAGCCACTCGATCCAAACATCCATCACGTGCGTGTCATCAAGCTGCTCGGCTGCAGTCAAGGTATCGCCGCGCTTGATCGACGACGCATCAATGCCGGCCAAATTAATGGCGGTCCTTTGCCCCGCTATTCCGGTATCGACAGAATGCCCGTGGATCTGCATGGATCGAATGCGCCCGCTTTTGTTCGATGGATGAACGAATATATCATCCCCGCTTCGTAACGCGCCAGTCCAAAGCGTACCGGTGATCACGGTACCGAACCCCTTGACACTGAAACTGCGATCAACAGGTAAGCGTGCGACCTTGCCATCGCGGGTGGCTCGTGCGGTCTGGCCGAGCCGCTGCAACTCACTCCTGACCTCCGTGAGTCCCTGGCCCGTCGCGGCGCTGGCGGGAACGATCGCACAACCTTCAAGAAACGATCCGGCAATCAGCGCACGAATCTCTTGTGATGTCGCACGAATCTGGTCCTGCGAGACCAGATCCACCTTGGTCAACACGACGAATCCACGACGGATACCAAGCAGCCGGCAGATGTCGAAGTGCTCGCGCGTCTGCGGCATGACCGATTCGTTCGCCGCAACCACCAGCATCACCGCTTCAATTCCCGCGGCGCCGGCGAGCATGTTTCGAACAAAGCGTTCATGGCCGGGGACGTCGATAAAGCCGACGGTGATTCCACCCGGCAATGCGAGATGCGCAAATCCTAAATCGATAGAAATGCCGCGACGCTTTTCCTCTGCGAGCCGGTCAGTATCTATGCCCGTCAGCGCGCGTACAAGCGAGGTCTTCCCGTGATCGATGTGGCCGGCCGTGCCGACGACCAGCCCACCGCGACAGTTCATACTATCTGACATGCGGCCAGGTACCCCACCATCCTCTCATCGCGCGCATCAGCCAAACGCTCGCGGAGCGAACGCATGAGCGCGAGCCGTTTGCAAGAACTGCGCCGGCGCCATGCACGCGCGGAAGAAGGTGGAGGCGCGGAACGCAAGGAGCGGCAGCACAAGGAAGGCAAGCTTTCCGCGCGCGAAAGGGTCGAACTCCTGCTCGACGAAGACACGTTCGAGGAGCTCGACAAACTCGTACGTCACCGCTCCCACAATTTCGGAATGCAGAATACGGTCGTCGATGGCGATGGGTTCATCACCGGTCACGGCCAGATACACGGGCGGCAGGTTTTTGTCTTCGCTCAGGACTTCACTGTATTTGGCGGTTCGCTGTCGGAAGCAAATGCCCAGAAGATCGTGAAGATTATGGACCTGGCTGTCAAGACGGGAGCTCCGATCATCGGCTTGAATGATTCCGGAGGGGCGCGCATACAGGAAGGTGTCGCGTCGCTTGCCGGCTATGCCGACATCTTCCTGCGCAATACGCTGGCGAGTGGCGTTGTCCCTCAGATTTCAGCCATCATGGGTCCCTGCGCCGGAGGAGCTGTTTATTCACCGGCGCTCACTGATTTTGTCTTTATGGTCGAAGGCACCAGCCATATGTTCGTCACAGGTCCGGATGTGATCAAGATGGTTACGCATGAAGATGTGACCAAAGAGGAACTGGGCGGCGCAACCACTCACAACGAGAAGAGCGGCGTGGCTCACTTCATCGCCGGCAATGACGAGGACTGCCTCCGCAGCATCCGCCAGTTGATGCGATATCTGCCACAAAATAACGCGGATGGCGCCCCGCGTATCTCGACGAATGACCCTGAAACGCGAGCCGAGG
>JAFARV010000326.1 GCA_019245255.1 Acidobacteriaceae bacterium
ATCCCGAATAGTATTTACGAGTCCTTCCGTTGCCTCGCGGCCGTTCTCTTCGAGAAAGTGGGGCAGCGTTGCCAGCGAGAAGCCCACTCCTACGGGAACCCTCAATCCCTTGACGGACAGAATGACTGGGCGCCGATTCTTGCCCTCGCCGTCCGACAAATATCGGGCGAGCGCCGGGTCGCCAAGATCCGAAAAGAGAATGGCGAATGGCTTCTGGAGCACTTCGCAAATCCCCTGAGCGGATCGACGAAGCCGATCCTCTTCGGCCTTCTCGTCTTCTGTCATTCCTGTATCTACGTCGCGCTCCTCTGTACCTGCATCTCGTGGCAACTGTGCGGCAACCGCTGGAGGCGGGATCGGAATCGGGCGAATCCTCGTTCTAAGCCGCCAATAATCCGCCACTTGGACCAGGCGCGACGTCAAGCTTACGGCAGCATGGCCTGCGCCAATATAGTAGAGCGGAATCTGATCATCCGCCTCATCGGGGTTAATGATACGAGTCATTCTTTTCCGGAACTCGTTCCGGTCTACACTTCCAGCGGCGGACCATGGAACGCGTTCTCTTGCGGTCCGGTCGTTCATTACGAGAGCGAGGGAGTTTAATTTGCCGTACTCGAACACGCTCCAGGCACTTAAGCGCTCCCCGAATGAATAGAATGGAAAAACACCAATCACCGGCACATACTCGAACCCCCCCGTGAAGATCTCATACTGTTGTGGCGTGCGGTTATAAAGTGGGCGCCATCTTCCGAAGTAATCGCTATGACCTTGACGGAATTTTTTGACGTCTTTTATAAGTTCGTCCCAACGCCCCTGCGTTGTCGTAGATCCCCATCGGTAAGGTAAGATCAACGTCTTCTGCTTTTTCAGATCGTCAATCCATTCCTCGCCTGAAGAAATGATCTGATCGATGGGAACCGTTCTCCGGCTCGGCGATTCCGATTCGCCCGCAGGCCATTGATCCTCGAGATTACTTAGCGCAACGCGATCCACTAAATCGAAGAACCGGTTGATCGCCTGCCGCATCCACGGGTGGAGGGAACTATACTTAGCATCCGCATTTCTTCCGAGAAGCTTTTGCAGATACACCGCATGGTGAAGCCGCAAATAATGCTCGAGGCAGTGCGCCCGGAAAGCCTCCAACGCAGCCCGAGAAAGAGTGGATTCGACGCTCGTAGGGGTACCTTCGCTCATCGCTCTCGCCGGGACACCCGCTCGCTCGCAAACGTCTGCGCCTCGGGGTCCCGAAAACCTCCTGGAAACTCCGTGACCGGAATCTCCTCCAGATTTCGGCCCTTGTGGAGGAATATTACCCTATCTGCTAACTTCCTTACAATCGCAAAGTCATGCGAAACGAGCAGAAAACTGATTCCGCGGCCATCGCGCAGCGCGTCGAGGGCGTCCGTGATCGCCTCAGAGGTCCTTGGATCCACGTTCGAGGTGACTTCGTCCAGCAACAGAATCTCAGGATGCAGGACCATCGCCCGCGCCAGATGCGCCCGCTGCAACTGCCCTCCGGAGATCTCACTCGGAAAGGCATTCAGTTCGGCATCGATGCCAACGAGTTTTGCCACCGTGCGTGCCTCCGCGTGAGCCTCCTCCTTCGACTTCTGCAGTACCAGTTCCTGAGGAAGCGCCAGGTTCTCGAGAACGCTCTTGTGTGGAAGCAGCCCTGGCTGCTGCGTAACGAGTGTGATGTGCCGCCGCAGCGACCATGGCTGAACCGTCAGCTTGCCGCTGGTCAGGAACTGATCGCCATCGAGCCAGGCATCTCCAGCTTCAGCCGGCATCAGTCCGGTCAGCGCCTTGAACAGCGTCGTCTTGCCGCAGCCGCTGTAGCCGACGATTCCGATGCAGGTACCGCGCTCAACTTCGAGATCAAACGCACTGATAATCCCGCGCTCGCCGTAGCCGGCCTTCAGCCCCTTAACTCGTAGCAGGGTCGTTACTGGTGCCTCAGCCAAGAGGACCTCTCAACCCTGCGCGCCAGCAGCGTCAACGGAGTCACCAGTACAATGTAGATCGCGCCCACGGTCATCCACGCCTCCAGCGACCGGAACGTCGTCGACATTGCCACCTGTGCCACCCAGACCGACTCATGCACGCCGATGGTCGATGCCAGACTGGATAACTTCACGTTGCCGATCCAGAGCGCCATGTGCGACGGCAGCACCTGGCGCACGACGGACGGAAATACCACCCAGCGCGCAACCTGCCATTCCCGAAATCCCAACGCCCGGGCTGAAAGCACTTGATTTGCTGGGACCGCTTCAATCGCCGACCGGATGAGATCGGCGCTGTAGGCAAGCTGCGCCACCGTCAACCCAATCAAGCTGGCAACCAGCGGCGAGGGCCCCGGAATCCCAAACAGACGGGAATAAGGGAAATAATAGGCGCCCAGAATCAAAACCAAATTTGGGATCGCCCTGAGCGCGTCGATGGCCAGACCAAGCGGAACGGAAACGACAGGATGCTGCCGCAGCAGAAGCGCCATCGGAATCCCGAGTGCCGATCCTGCCGCCGAGGAGACCGCACCCAGATAGAGCGTCCAGCAGGCGCCTTGGAGAAATGCCAGCTTATACGGTCCGAGTGCGCTGAAGTCCCAGTTGTAGCTCATGCCCGGCTAAAGTCTAGTGGCAACTCATTGTTCACTTAGGCCGGCCCCGGGTGTCAGATTCAGCGCAGGAAACTCGCTCAGCGCCGACCATTTCTTGTTCAGATTGTCGATGGTTCCATCAGCCTCGAGAACGTGAATGGAAGCGTCCAGGAATCGCAGCATATCGGTCTCGCCCTGTCGAGTCATGAAACCGGCCGGCACGCGAGTCGGAGGATGGTTTACCCATAAGGCTTTCACTTGATTTGGGTGTGCACGGGCGAACTGCTCGACTGTCGGCACGTCCTGTAATGCGGCATCCGCTTTGCCCGACATCACGTCCTGGAAGGGAATAAATGGGTCGCTCCCCACCGTAATCGTCCGCAGCTGCGCTTTCTTCAAATGCTGTCGCGCGTACTCGGTGGAAGTCCAGCCTTCAGCAAGCGCAATGGTGATGTTGGGCTGATCCAGATCCGTGAACTGCTTGAATCGGGTCTCGTTTTTCCGCACCAGGGCGACTGCAACTCCGAAGTACGAATAAGGAATAGTTACACCGAACTCGCTCGCGCGCTGCATGGTCTGATATACCGCGTCTGCAAACACGTCGAATCGGCCCGACTCCATGTCGGCTTTCAGCGTCTCGAAAGTGACTTGATGCCACTCCACCGACCAGGGCGGTGTCTGGCGCGACACGATCTCGTTCACCATATCGACGCAGAAGCCTGAGACGCGGCCCGTGCCGCTCACATTCGGGTTGATGATCGTGTACGGGTGAAAATTGCTGTATCCGGCCCTTAAAATCTTTGTCCGGAGCGTTCGAGCAAGAGCCGATTCATTCGCAGTCGGCCTGCCGGCCGGAGCAGCGGGCCTGAAGGTCGCGTATAAGGCTAAGCCGAGAGCTACAACTGCGAGTGCAAGAGCTATGGTCAGTAACTGCCGGTTTTCACGCGGGCGCTCGAGAGGCATCGGATGCCTATCTTAACGCGAGCCTATTCTTATTAGTTCCGGGTGAGTACCAGGCACAGATGCGCCGTCAAGAAAAACGCATTGCCCGGAACTCATGTCCGCGCAGTTTGTATAGCAGGACGCGGGTACCGCGGAGTCCGCCCAACCCGCATCCAGGTCCAGATTTGTATCTAAGACAACATACTCCTTCAATATGTGGGACGGCTGATAGCCGGCAATCCGGAGCTCCTCGACTAACTTCCCAAAGATGGCCTCGGCCGTTGTGCGACCTTCATCATGAAACCGCACCGTCACAAACCGTTGAGTTGCATCCCCGGCGAGGCGGTTTGACGCGCTCCGTGCCAGATGAGCGCCAAACGCGCGGCATAACCGTTCGAGAGCCTCCGTCGGCTGATCTCGGACCAGTGTCACCTTCGTATGGAATTCGAAATAGTTTGACGCGGGCCGCGCCCGGCCGTCAGCATCCGTCAGAGGAACGGCACGGTTCTGGATCATCGCCTCAATCTTCCGGCGCGTAGCTGTGAACCCGCGCGCGTCGAACTGCCTGGCGAGTGCATCCACTTCCCGCGCCACCTTATCCAGCGTCCCCGAGTGGATCGATCCCGTGATGAAGTGAGTGGGCGTGTTGCCTGAAGGGAGCTCGATGTGAATTGCCTTCACGCCGATATCCGCGCACGTCTGCTGAAATTCGCTTACGCCCGCGCCGTGCGGCAACTCCACCGTCACGTGCGCCTCATAGATGTCCTGTGCGGCATCGGTCCCCAGGAGATTCGCGACGATCCGATACGCGCGCTCGCGCCGGTTGAGCTGTGGCTGATACGCCATCAGTTCGGAAATGGATCGCTGGTACCCATTGGGGATCCAAATTCGATCCAGCACACTACCGTTCGTCGCCGGGACGCCGCTCACACGACCGGGAACGTCACGCTGATCTCCGACGAAGCTCTGCCCATCGGGGGTGAAAGCGAAGATAACCCGCAGGACGCCGTACTTCTCTGAATGCTTACGCGCGAATCCCGCCGGACCGATTTCCCGTAGCTCCTCCAATCCCGCCTTGTTCAGATTCGGGCCGATCGCGTCAAAATGAAAATCCGTGATAATCGCGAGCGCAGCGTTGCCCGTGTTGAAGAATGCCCCGGCGGCAAGGAGTTTCGCGCACTCCTGAATCTCTCCATCCGGGAGAACGTCTATTTTGAGCGGATCGACCTGAAGGTGCGGCAGAAATGGGCGAAGCTCGTCTGCAATCTCGGGCTCAGTGGTCGCGAAAGCCAGACGGCGTGGCATTGCAGTGTTGTAACAGTGTAGCGGAGCGGACGCGAACGGGCTCTACTCTCCCTGCTCGCCGACCTTTAGCACCGCGAGAAACGCCTCTTGCGGGATCTCCACTCGCCCGACGCGCTTCATCCGCCGCTTGCCTTCCTTCTGCTTCTCGAGCAGCTTGCGTTTGCGTGTTATGTCGCCGCCGTAACACTTCGCCAGCACGTTCTTCCGCATAGCCGAAATCGTTTCGCGCGCGATGATCTTGTTGCCGATCGCCGCCTGCAGTGCGACTTCGAACATCTGTCTGGGAATCAGCTTTCTCAACCGCTCAATTAAGGCCTTGCCGCGATCATACGCATAGTCGCGATGCACGATCATCGAGAGCGCATCGACCGGTTCGCCTGCGACCAGCACGTCCAGCCGAAC
>JAFARV010000340.1 GCA_019245255.1 Acidobacteriaceae bacterium
TGCGAGCCTCGCTTTTGACCGCTCGCGGGAACATGGCAGAAGCCAATCGGTTATTCCTCGATGCGGCGGGGGAGGAAAAAGCACTTGGCTATCACGAACCTCCAAATTACATTCGCCCGGTTGCCGAAACCGAAGCTGCCGCTATGATGGCGGCCGGTCACTGGACAGACGCTAAGGCTGCTTATAAGCGAGCGTTGCGGGAACGGCCGCGCTCAGGCTTTGCGCTCTTTGGAATCGCGATTTCGAGCGAGAAGTCCGGCCATGTCCAAGATGCCGCAAAGGAGTATGCCGAATTCCTCGATGCGTGGAAAAACGCGGATCCGGTGCTTCCTCAAGTGCGCTATGCTCACGCCTTCGTTGCAAGCTTCAATGCGTCGCAGCCAGACGCGCCGTCAGGTACCAGCGCAGGACACCGCGCGGCTGCACAGAGAACTTCTCGAAATCGACGCGCATGATTGCGCCCTTTTTGAATTCGATGTGCGCATTGGGAGTGCCAAGAAGATACGCGGCCAACGCCGCAAAAAGCGGATTGTGACCGACGAGCAGGAGGGATTGAAGGTCACGATGCGCCCGCACTTCTTCCCAAGCATCTTCGGGTGACGTACCGGGAGTCAGCAGATCGCTTGTCACGATCTGCTCTTCATATCCAAGTGCTCTTTTTGCAATGTCAGCAGTCTGCAAAGCGCGTTTGAGCGGGCTGCTGATAATCAGTTCGGGAGAAACCCCGGCCTCGCGAGCGAGTTTCATGACATCACGCAGTTTACGGCGGCCTTCGGGCGTGAGCGCCCGGTCGCCGTCGCTGCCGCCGATCTTCGCGTCTTCCGCAATCCCATGCCGAAGCAAATAAAGCTGCATTGGGGCTGGTTTCGCCTTTCATTCTGTCATACCGGTATTTGATCCCCGGCATTCCCGATCAGTGTGGTCGGCTGCTAATTCTGGCCCCGATTGCCGTTGTTGCGCTTGGCTATGCGACCCGTTAACCAACTCGAGTTGGCAGTAACGGATCAGGCCACGGCTTCGCGGTCAAACGCATCGGCGGCACGGGCCTGAGCTGACTCGACGGCGCGGATAATGGCAGAGGCTTCGCGCAACCCGCCTTGGACCGATCGGATCTGCTCTGTGCCGACGGTGAACACCAGCGCCGCGCGCCGAGTCACGAAGAAAACAAGCAGGAAGACCAGGCCCAGACCGGCGATGGGCAGATCAGCCGACCCGCCGTCCTTCGAGCAATACGCTGCCGCAGCCATAACGAACAGGCCCACCGCAATCGGAAGGCAGACCGGGTAGCCCGTTACCACACGCTTCACCGAGGAAATGCGGCCAATCGACACGATCACTCTTGAACGTGCATTCGCGGTTCTGATCACCACACAGGTCGTTGCGACCGTCGCCAACGAGTTGGAGCGCGCCACCTCTTGACCGGAGAGGGCGGCAATAATCGCGTCCTGCATGCGAGAGCGTGAGCCCGCTATCATTATCATGCATCGAGCAAATGCAAGCAACGCGACATTGGGAACGCCTCTGACCGGATCATTCCGGCAACCGGTTACACTCGTGCGGCGCGACGGACCCGCCTAAAGCCCTCCATCATCACGAAAAAGGAAGCTGCGATTGCGATCAGTGAAAGGTTGGCCGGCTCAGGAACCGGGCCACTTCCGGTTGAGCCGGTTGTACCTGTACCGCCAGTCGTGCCCGTACTGGAACTCGTTACAACCAACCCCGTGGTAAACGGCGGCGCCGAGCCTTGAAACAGCGCCGGTTTATCAACGCCGCCCGTGAGAGTCAATCGCAGCAGCGCATCCTCACCAAAGGGGTCGTTGGTAGGCAGCGCAATACCAGACAGAGTCTCAAGAAATGTAAGATAGACATCCGAAGCTACACCGGGCGGAGGCGCGATGTCCGTTGACGAAAGCGTAAACGAGAGACTGGCGCCGGGTGTGAACTGCCAGGTTTGAGCGGTAAAGAAGTTCGTCGGTGAGTCAGTGAGTGTGAATGTTGTCGGTTGCCCGGCAGGTGTTGATCCACCGCCCGCAAGAGCGAGATTTGAAATTGTAACTGAATTATTGGCTTCTCCCGAGAGTACAAATTGAAATTGATAACTGTTTCCAGTCGCGGCTAAGCCCGAGGTATCAAGAGAGAAGCCGTAATTAATCGGTTGCGCTGCAACTGGAGCGATACTCAAAATATCGAGAATTGCAAGGAAAATAATTACACGTATAGTTTTATTCATTAAGCCACCCATTCCACCGTCCGATTCGACGCCATTTTAAGGTCTTCGGTTACGGAAGGTATATAGAAGGACTACTAGTTCCCGGGCGGATCCTCGTATCCATCTCTGATACGCTCACAGCAGCATGTCGACCATGCGCGGTGAAATTCGCGAGCAGCCCGCGGCGCTCGAGCGAACCCTAGATGCCGAGTGGAAGAACGCTCAGGAGCTGCGACGCCGCTTTCAACAACATCGCCCGCGATTTCTCATGCTTGCTGCGCGTGGAACGTCGGA
>JAFARV010000043.1 GCA_019245255.1 Acidobacteriaceae bacterium
GATTCCCCGCTTCGGATCATGTCGGATGACGCTCTGGCGCCCAAAAGCAGATTCAGTGAATCGACCACGATCGACTTGCCGCTCCCGGTCTCTCCCGTGAGGATATTCAGACCTCGTTGAAACCGGATGCGAGCCTGCTCAACTACAGCGTAGTTCTCGACAAACAGCTCCAGCAGCATGTGACCGAATTATCCCAGAGGGCTTCCAGCAGCACGGCTTCTATAATGACGACATAGGAGAGGATCTAGAAGATTGCACTTTGTGCTCGTTCCCGCAGATCTTAGCCTGTGGGACCTTATTCTGAATCTCAGACCAGTTCCACTCGCCGTCATCATTATTTTGATTATCTTTTCCCTGGTGTCCTGGACGATTGCGTTCTCTAAGAACAATGTGTTCGGGCGGGCAAGACATCAAAACCGCAGCTTTCTGCGGGCCTTTCGAAAGGCTTCGAACCTGCAGGCTGTGGCGGTCGCGAGTGAGCAGTTTACGGCAGCGCCGTTGGTCGCGGTATTCGACTTCGGCTACAGCGAGTTGGAGCGCCAGGTAAAACAGCGCGGCGGCTTCGTCAATAAACTTGCCGTTGAAAGAAGCCTTCAATTGGGCATCAGCGAAGAAGTCACCAAGCTCGAGATGAACATGAACTGGCTTGCAACCGTTGCGACTGTCTCGCCGTTCATCGGATTGTTCGGCACCGTATGGGGCATCATTGATGCATTTCAGGGTCTTGGAAATGCGGGGAGCGCAAGTCTTCGCGCCGTGGCTCCCGGTATTTCGGAAGCCTTGATTACAACAGCGATCGGTCTCGCGGCAGCCATTCCAGCGGCGGTGTTCTACAACGTTTTTGGTACTCGGATCAAAGAAATGGGCACTCGTATGGAAGATTTCGCGATCGAGTTTCAAAACTTCGCTGAGCGCGATTTCGGCGGCTAGTTTGGAGTAAGTGATCGCATGGCATTCTCGTTTAACGGTTCAAATGGAGGACGACGCGGACGGCGCTTTGGTGGCCCGTCGGCAATGTCGGACATTAATGTCGTTCCATTAGTTGACGTGGTCTTAGTGTTGCTTGTCATTTTTATGATCACTGCGAATGTCATGGAGTTCGGTCTCGACATTCAGGTTCCGAAAGTTACTCGCGTTCAGAACACCGCGCAAGATCTTCCGGTCATCAGCATTACTAAGAATGGCGAGTCCTACTTGAACGACAAGCCGATCAACATCAATCTTCTGGCACAGGGGATCCGGCAGAGGTTTCGAAATGCCACGGCCGTGTATGTGCGGGCTGATAAGGAAACTCCATGGGACCCCATTGCACAAATCGTCGCCCAACTCGGGGACGCCAAATTCGAAGTGAAAATGGTGACTGCGCCAATTGATGCTTCCGAACGCCGCCGGCGATAACTTCTAATGATTCACCACGTCGACATCCTCGATGAGCGCGACCCGCTGAGAGGCGCGTTCGTCGGTTCCGTGCTGCTGCACGCCGCAGTCGTTGCGTTTCTTTTCCTCGGGTGGGTTTGGATGAACCGAACGCGCGCTACGCTTGGTGAATTGCACCCGGGTGGCGGCCCTGCCTACGACGTAGCTCCGGTTAGTAAGATTCCCATTCCGCAGCGGCAGGCCCCACAGAATCCTGTTGCAGCAGATACGCAGTCCACGGTACGTTCCGCTCCCTCCAAACAGGATGTTGAGAAAAACACGGTTCCCGGCAAAGACGCCTTCCAGATAGCCCAGAAAAAGAAGCGGCAGGCGGAACAGCCGCTACACCAGCAGCAGTACATGCAGCCTGCACCGGATAATCAGGTTTACAGCCGCACGCGAACAGCCGTCTCGAGTCCCATGTATGGCGGCGTAACCGGGGCAGGTCAAGTCGGGATCGGACCAAACTCTCCTCTGGGAACACGTCTGGGCTGGTACGCCGAAATCGTGCGTCAAAGGATCGCCCAGCAATGGATGACTAACGGCCTCGATTCTAGTTCCCAACGCCAGCCCGCGACGGTTAGCTTCGTTATTATGCGTGACGGAAGCGTGCGTGATGTACGCGTAATCCAAAGCAGCGGGAATCCGAATATCGACAACACCGCGCAGCGCGCCGTATATCAGGCAAATCCGTTGCCGGCACTGCCTCCTCAAGTAACCGATAACTACATCTCCGCACAGTTCACTTTCAACTTACGCTAATGCGATTTCAGAGACTTTTTTTCCTCGTCGCTCTCGGTTTGGGCGGACTTACACTGGTTAATGCCAAACAGCAGATTCAGGGCAATATTGAAAAGAATCCCGGCAAACCGCGTATTGCGGTAACGGACTTCCGGGCCTCGGGCGCCGCTGCTGGACTTATCGCGGTCTTTAATAGCACCGTCGCAAGTGACCTGCAGAGTTCTCCCTTGGTCAACCTTGTTCCCAAAACGATGTATCCTCTGCAGGTTCCGCAGCAGCCCTCGGACCTCATCCCGGGTGTTGCACCAGGCGGAGCTCCGCCTCAAGGCAAGCGCCTCACCGACTGGAGCCTGCCTCCTATTTCTGCGAACTTCCTCGGCATGGGCTATGGCGCTGAAAATCGCGGCCAGTTTGTTGTCTTCGGATGGCTGTACAGCGTGGCCCCGAATATTGCGACCTTGCAGCAGGCGCAGGTCTTCGGCAAAATCTATACCGCAACTCTGGATCAGGCCGGCGCGATCGATGCCGGACATCGCTACGCTGCCGATATCCTTGCGCAGTTCGGAGGGAAGAGTCTGGTTGGCACCCGGATTGTGTTCGTATCCGATCGCTCGGGCGCCAAGGAAATCTGGGTCATGAATTGGGATGGTAGTGAGCAGCGCCAATTAACCCACTACGGATCCATCTCTACCTTCCCCTCAGCATCGCCGGACGGACGAATTGTTGCGTTCACAAGTTATGCTGGTGGAAACCCGAATATCTACCTGCTATCGATCGATACTGGTCGCAGGCTGCCTTACTACAATCAGCGCGCATCCATGAACGCGTTCGTGACATTTACTCCTGACTCGAAGAGGATTATTTTCTCGTCGACAGCGGGCGGCGGTCCCGCACAACTGTACACGGCAAATGTCGACGGCAGCAACTTACGTCGCCTGACCTCATCGGGCGCCATCGAAGTTGAAGCCAAGATCAATCCTAAAACCGGAACGAACTTAGTGGACGTGTCCGGGCGTTCCGGCTTGCCTCAGATCTATCACATGAACATGGAAGCTGCAGACGTGCAGCGACTCACACCGGGAACTGGCGAGGCAACGAACCCCGCTTGGGATCCGGACGGCGTACATATTGCATTCGCCTGGACTAAAGGATTCGAACCCGGTAACTACAACATCTTCGTTATGGATGTGGCATCCCAGCAGATCACTCAATTGACGGCCAACGAAGGACGGAACGAGAACCCGAGTTGGGCTCCGGACAGCGCGCATATTGTTTATGCATCGAAGCGCGGCCGGCAATCTCAAATCTGGGTCATGAATGCTGATGGCACGGGAAAACATTCTTTGACACAGTCCGGCAGTAATGAGAAACCAGTTTGGGTGAATGCCGAACAGTGAATATTAAGCTAAGAGGGAATTTTCGGGAGGTCCGAAATAAGAAAGATGAATAAACGTAAATCAACGCTGACCCTGGCTGCCGCTGTGGTGTTGACGCTCGCAGCAGGTTGCCACAAGAAGCAGCCGCCACCACCACCGCCTCCGCCGCCCACTCCGGCGCCGGTCGTAAATAAGCCAACGATTAACTACTTCACGGCTGAGCCGACTACCGTGGACAAAGGGCAGCCTGCCTCGCTGCGCTGGTCAGTGGCTGACGCAACGAGTATTGAGATTGATCAGAACATTGGCCAAGTTAGTCCGAACGGCCGTCGTGCCGTTTACCCGACCGATACAACTACTTACACGTTGACTGCAACC
>JAFARV010000392.1 GCA_019245255.1 Acidobacteriaceae bacterium
TCCGGCGCTCGTCGGTGATCGCTTCGTCGCGGCCAGTGAAGGAGACGGGCTGGAACGAGAGGAACGGAATCTTCTTCGGATTGTCGAGGGCGAACTGAACAACGCGCCTGACCTGTTCGTTGTTAATACCGTTGACAATCGTGATCACGGGGACGATGTCGACGCCCGCACCCCAGAGATTTTCGATGGCGCGCAATTTCACGTCGAATAAGTTGCCGACGGCACGGTGCGAGTTCGCGGCATTACCGATGCCATCGAACTGCAGGTACGCATAACGCAGGCCGGCTTCCGCGGCCTCCTTGGCAAAATCAGGACGCTTCGCGAATTCAATACCGTTGGTGGCCGCTTGGACGCTGTTGTAACCGACTTTGCGCGAATAACGAATCGCATCGAGGAAATAGGGGCTGAGGGTCGGCTCGCCGCCCGAAAACTGCACTGACATCTGCCGTCGCGGTTTGATGGAAATCGCGTTATCGAGCAGCGTCTTGATATCTTCCCAACTCAGCTCATGCACGAAACCAACCTGGTTGGCATCCATGAAGCACGGATCGCACATCATGTTGCAGCGGTTGGTCAGATCAACGGTCAAGACTGAACCACGGCCGTGCGTGATGGTGCTGGTGCCGTGATTGTGCAGCTTGTCATCGTTATGGGCGCGAATGTCGCGGCCGGGGAAGACGTCTTCCAGGTGCTTTGAGAAGGCAGGGTCGATTGACATTACATCTTCGAAGTGACCGTGCTTCGGGCAGTCCTTCAACATGACGATCTTGCCGTCGCGCTCAATGATCCTCGCCTTGATCTCGCCGACCGGTTCGTTCAGCAGGATGCGGTAATCCACCTCACCGTCAACGATCTTCTGACGAATCTCGGGAACGCATTTCGGGCAAAGCGAATCGGTTTCGCGCGGCCAGCCGAGCGGCGGCTTCGACTTTTCATAACTCTTGAGGAGCGGTTTATCCGACCACTTCGGGGTAAAGGAGGGGTTTGGATTGATCTGATTGAGCCGGTCGAAGACGTGCCAGGCCGCGTTGGCGCTGACAGCTACTGCCTTTTCGAAATATTTGATTGGTTTATGCATGATTCGTCCGTCGTTCATCTCCTCCGCGTAACGCGTGATCTCCTCCGCGTTTATGCCGCGCGAGGCGCCTACACCTTTTGAAGCTGGCCTCAGTATAGGCCGGGCTGGTAAACCGTTGAAAGCAATGGCAAGCGAATAGCACTGATTGGCGGTTGTATGGGAGTTTATGTGTGCTGAATAGAAATACTCGAAAGCAGGTACATCTTCTTCGAATTCAGCAACTTGCGAGATAGCAACCTACCAGGCATGATAAAAGCCGCCGCGTTGCACGACTTCGACATGTACGCCGAACATGGACGACAGACGCTGGGACGTGAGCACGTCGGACTTTGGTCCATCAGCGAAGACGCAGCCCTTCCGAAGCAGTACGACACGATCGATTTCCGGGATTATGTCGTCGAGGTGATGAGTGACGAGCAGCAGACCCACTCCCTGCTGGGCCAAAGCGCGAAGGTGGCCACGTACTTCATGCAGGGCTGTGAGATCGAGACTGGTTGTGGGCTCATCGAGCAGCAAAGTTTCCGGATCGTGGATCAGAGAGCGGGCAATCAGCAGGCGCCGGGCTTCGCCCGAGGATAGTTCATCAAGCCAGCGGCTCGCCAGGTGTTGCACTTCGAGGCGTTCCATCGCTGCGTGAGCCCTCGACTCCATTTGCAGGAGGACGTGGTGGTTGGGCCACAGGCCGATGGAGCCGAAGAAACCGGACACGACGAGTTCGCGACCAGTGATGTCTCGCGTGCAACGTGCCATGAGATCGTTGCTGACCAACCCGATGTGAGAGCGAAGTTCAAAAATGTCCCATTTGTCACGGCCCATGATCTCGAGCCGGGTTTCGGGCCGCAGCAGCGGGTAGCATTCGCGCGTGACGGTCTTGATAAGAGTCGATTTTCCGCTGCCGTTTGGTCCGAGAATGGCAACATGTTCGCCCCGATCTACGCGAAGTGTCAGACCGTTCAGCGCCATGGTATCGCCGCGGCGCACGAAGATGTTTTCGAAGTTGATGAGGCAGTGTTCGCTCAAAATAAAACTGAGGGTAGCATTTGGGCATTACCGCGGAACAGATCAAGACCCTCGCACAGGACTGCGGGTTTGAATTGGCGGGGATAGCGGCAGCAGGGCCGCACGAAGATTTCGCACGTTTCGAAGAATGGCGGGCCGCAGGAAATGCCGGCGAGATGAAATACCTCACCGACGGACGCGGAGACCTCCGCGCGGACCCGCGCAATTTGCTGCCCGAGGCGAAAACGATGGTTTGTGTTGGAAAGCTGTACAACACGGGCGAGCCCGGGACCAACCCCAATCCTGAACGTGGCTGGATCTCGCGTTATGCATGGGGACGCGACTACCACGAGATTGTGCGGACAGCCCTTGAGGGCCTGGTGAGGCGCATAGAACAGGTCCATGCTGAGCCGTTCGAATGGCGCATTTGCGTGGACACCGCTCCGCTGCTCGAACGGTCGTACGCTCGGTCGGCGGGGCTCGGTTGGATTGGAAAAAACAGTTGCCTCATCAACCAGCAGCGCGGGTCATGGTTCTTTCTCGGAGAGCTGCTGCTCTCGATTCCGCTTGCGCCGGACGCGCCGCCTCCGGATCGTTGCGGGACCTGCCGGCGTTGTATCGACGCGTGCCCAACCGCTGCAATCGTTACGAATGAGCGGGGTGGCTGGACTCTCGATGCGCGACTCTGCATTTCGTATCTGACCATCGAGAAGCGAGGCGACGTTCCACCTGAATTGACGCGGATGATGTCGAACCACGTTTTCGGATGCGACATCTGCCAGGATGTTTGTCCCTGGAACGGGCACGCGCCTGTTACTTCTGACGAGAACTTCGCCGCGCAAGCCCCCTCAGTGTGGCTGGAGGAATTGGCCGGGTTAACGGCGGATGGGTTCCGGGAAGTATTCCGCCGTTCTCCGGTATGGCGTACGAAGTATGAGGGCTTTCTTAGGAATGTGGCAACCGCGATGGGAAACAGCTCAGATGCGGGAATGATGGGCGCGCTCGAGAAGCTTGCCCAGCATCCGAGCGAAGTGGTGGCGCGCGCGGCGAGCAGGGCGATGGAGCTTTTAGCGAAATCGGCGTGGCCTGCGAATTGCCAAGTTGACAGGCGGGACGCGATTTAATAAGGCCTGATGCTTACTCGAAAACTGCGAAGTCAGGAATGGTGGAGTACTTCGAAGGAGTACTACGGTTTTTCACGCCGGGCATGGCTGCGATCTGAGGGCTTCACGCGTGACGTTCTCAACGAAAAGCCGGTAATTGGGATCTGTAACTCCTGGAGTGAACTAAATAACTGCAACGTGCATCTGCGGACTGTTGCGGAAGCAGTAAAGCGCGGCGTGTGGGCAGCAGGCGGAGTGCCGCTCGAGTTTCCCACGATTTCGCTGGGTGAGATGTTGATGCGCCCGACGACGATGCTCTATCGCAATCTCATGGCGATGGATGTGGAGGAGTCGATCCGGGCATACCCGCTCGATGCGGTTGTGCTGCTCTGCGGCTGTGACAAGACTACACCGGCTCAGTTAATGGGCGCGGCAAGCGCTGACATTCCGGCCCTTGTGGTGACCGGGGGGCCGATGCTGGCGGGACATTGGCGTGACCGCGTGATAGGAGCCGGTACGGACGGCCGCAAGCTTTTCGATCTGTATCGGGTGGGAAAACTGAGCGCGGAAGAACTCGAGGAGATCGAAGGCGGTATTGCGCGCAGCAGCGGCCATTGCGGCGTGATGGGGACCGCATCGACCATGGCCTGCATGGCGGAGGCACTGGGCATGACACTGACCGGGTGTGCGAGCATACCGGCCGCAGATTCCCGAAGGCTCGCAATTGCGGAGCAGAGCGGGCGCAGGGCGGTCGAGATGGTTGCGGAAGATCTTCGTCCATCGCGGATTCTAACCCGTGAAGCGTTTGAGAATGCGATTACTGTCGACATGGCGATTGGGGGGTCGACAAACGCGGTGGTGCACCTGATCGCTATCGCGGGGCGTCTCGGAGTCAAGCTGGGCCTAGATGATTTCGATGCCATTTCCCGCCGGACGCCTTGCATCGCGAACGTGAAGCCTTCAGGCGAGTACGTCATGGAAGACTTCTTCTACGCGGGAGGCCTACCTGCCCTGATGCGAGAAATAGACGACCTGTTGCACAGCGCGTCTCTGACAGCCACCGGTAAGACAGTGGCGGAGAACATCGCAACGGCATCCTGCTACAACCGGGAAGTCATCCGTTCCCGTGAGAATCCGCTTCAAGCTGAGGGCGGAACATTTGTGCTGCGGGGAAATCTCGCCCCGAACGGAGCAGTTTTGAAACAGACCGCGGCGTCACCCGCGCTGCTCGAACATCGAGGGCCCGCTTACGTATTCGAGGACTACGAGGATATGCGCGCACAGAT
>JAFARV010000046.1 GCA_019245255.1 Acidobacteriaceae bacterium
GCCCGGTCCAAAGCCGGCGGACCCCCCTTGGTGTTCGCAAATGTCTCCTCGAGCGCCGCAGCGTGCGCAAACTGACCCGTCTGTGCATAGAACAAAGCGAGCGCGTGGCACACAATCGGGTCGCTTCCACCGGATTTTTCGGCGGCCGCCGCCGCATCGGACGCGAGCTTCGGTTCGTTCACGCGCCGATAGGCCTCGGCGAGCGAGCTCCAGACATAAGCATTCTGAGGATCCAGCTTCGACGCCCGTTCCAGATCCGCACGGGCTTGTTGTGGGTTGCCCTGCTGCAACGCTTCCAGGCCACTGTGCAAAAGCGCCGAGGCTTGGTTGCCATCGGCGGTGAACAATAACAGCAGGAACGCAAAAAACAGCAACAATCTTCGATTCCCGCTACATAGAAATGTGTGAAGAGTTCAGAGAACCTGACAAAACCGGTGTCGCGATGTTCCCGACGGATGGATTCCGTATGGCCGCGTAACCGATACCGATCACACATGTGAACATCATCAGGACTTCGCTGTCCCCCAGATTATGCTCGAACAAACCGCCTACCAAAATCCCGATGAAAATTCCCATCGTCGCATGTAATACGAATAACCGGACGGATTTGACTTTTCCCAAGCGTAGTATGCCTTGCGCGCAGTCCCATCCGGTCCAGGCGATAAACAATAAGATGAAAAACAGCGCGGGAATACCACGCTCAGCGGCATATTCGATGTAGAAATTGTGTAAGTGACCGTAGTAACCGGTGGGTAACGGCCGCTTGATATCGGCGGGAACATAGGCCTTGAACTCTCTGCGGACCTCGTCGGGTCCTAGCCCAAACCAGGGGTGAGTCCTTATCATCTCAATGCCCGTCCGTAATGTCACAATCCGAAAGCGGTTCGAGTCCGTATCTCCATGCGGTCTTGCCAGCGACTCGATGCGCGCACGTGTGCTCGGAGGAGAAACGGCAAACGTAAGAACGGCGGCAAGCGGCAGCAGTAGAACCAGCTTCGGCCGCCATGACACGATCAGGTAAATCAGAACCGGCACCGCTGCCAGCCAGATGCTGCGGTCCCATGACAAAAGAATCGCAGTCAAGAAGATCGCGACGCTGCAGTAAGCCCATTTCGGCAGTTTGCGATCGGAAAAGAAATAGTGCGCCAAGACAAGTGTTAGAGCCCCGAGCTGAAGCGCTCCAAACATCATCCAGTGACCTTGAAACCCGGTTATTCGCCTTGCCAGGTAAGTGACGTAGAAATCCGCGCCTGTTCGCTGAGCCTGCTCATATTTCATCCCGTACTGCGCAAGGCCCCAAAGGCCCGACGCGCTGGCCGTCGCTGTCCACGCCGTGACTAAGTTGTTCACCTTCTCTAACTGATTCACGAATGCGCTGTACATGAGCGGAATAAATAGAAAGTCGAACGCCTTCTTCATGTATGCCCATCCGCTCAATGGATCAGGCGAAACGATATCCGCCAAGCCCGTCCACAGGAAAAACAGCACCAGAGGTATCCAAATTCGGGGAAATGCAAATCTTCGCCAAACAATGAGCAGCACGACACCGGTTGCGAGCGTGATTTCGGTGGCCGTAATTGAGATGTTAATCAAGGCTGCTGCAGTGATGGCGATAATCACTAAAACGCGATCCCGCGTTCCTCGATGCGCCCGGCTGACGAGTTGTTCTGGGAGGGCGTGCTCGATCAATCAGGCCCAGTGTACCTGACGGGCCTAGTGTACCTGACGGAATATCGCCGGTTTCGCCTCGCGGTCCAAAAAAAGGGCCCGCCCAGTTGCAGACGGGCCCGACGTTCGGAGAAGGCTAGGCGGCCTAGAACATCAATCGCAACTGGAAGTCAATGTGCCGCTCGCTTCCAGCGTTGGTGCAGGTGATTTGACCGAAGTTGCCGCTGTTTTGGTTGAGCGATACACAACTGACGCTGTACTGGGGTGTATTCGCGACGTTGGTTCCCTCCGCGCGGAATTCAAGCTTCCATCTCTCGGTGAAATCGAAATCCTTGAAGACGGAGAAATCAAGACTCCGCTGCGGCGGGCCGACGTTACTGTTCAGCCCGGTATTGCCCTGTGTCTCTAGTTCGCTTAGTGTGAGCTGGGAAATCGGCACAAAATTGGCCGTGTTGAACCATTTGTTCGGAGAGCGCCCTCCAGGAGGGGCCTGGTTCGGATTGGTCCGGCCCGGGATCATTGTCGGCATGCAGTTTCCGTTAGCGTAGGCCGTGAAGCCCTCCGCGATAATACCGCCGCAGGCGCCGCCTCCCGAGTTCAAGGTAAACGGCTGTCCAGTGCGAAGTGTCAGAATTCCGTTGAGCTGCCAGTTGCCGGCCAGACTTTGAACCACTTTGTTGAGATTCGCGCCATACTGCTTGCCGCGGCCGAACGGAATCTCATAGTTGAAAGATCCCACAACGGCGTGACGAATATCCCAGGGCGCGCTGGCATACGATGTGCCAATCTTCGTACCGTCCAGTTGAAAGAATCCAGGCGATCCGGAAAGCGTGGTCCCCGTATCGGACAAGGCATGGCCGTATGTATACGATACCTGGCCCTGCAAGCCGCTCGAGAGCCGTTTGGTCAGCGATGCCGTCATCGCTTCATAATTGCCGATGCCGAACGTGGCCGTTCCGCTCACAGAGCCGATGTCCGGGTGGGGCCGGAAGTTGTTACAGTTGAGCGAACTGT
>JAFARV010000532.1 GCA_019245255.1 Acidobacteriaceae bacterium
GGGAAGGGATGGCTGAATGTGAATGGCTCACACACTCTCGAAGCCTTTACGGCGGATGTCGCAAGCTCGATTCAGCAACCTGGGGCGACGGTGTCTCTGGCTGATTACTCGGTTCATCATCCACCGTCTGAGACACCGGACGCGGAGCCTACGCCGGCTCGCACGGATGCGGGATTCAAGATCGGCGCATTAGGGGCGGGTTCGGATTACCAGGGCTTCTTGGATTATCTCGGAGTTGCCAGCCTAAATGACCAATTCAGTGGTCAGACGCGTAGCGGAATTTATCATTCGATTTACGATTCAATTTATTGGTACACGCATTTTTCGGATACTAACTTGGCTGATGGACGCGCACTTGCCGAGTACACGACGACGGCTTTACTCAGACTGGCGGACGCGCCCGTTTTGCCCTTCGAGTTCGGGAGATTTGCGTCGACCGTCGGCACATATGCAGACGAGATTCAGAAGGAAGCCGATACGGCGGGTCACAAGCTCGACCTTGCGCGTGTACGCAAGCAACTGGACCTTTTGAAAGAGAAGAACCAGAACTATGAAGCGTTGCTTGAAGTAGCGATGCAGAAGCAGTCTTTTGAGCCCTCACATCTGGCTGAATTGAACAGCAATCTGATCGGTACCGAACGCACGCTCACGAATGCGGAAGGTTTGCCGAATCGGCCCTGGTACAAGCATCAAATCTATGCGCCAGGCTTTTACACAGGCTATGCAGTGAAGACTCTGCCCGGGATTCGAGAAGCCGTGGAAACGAAAAACTGGAAGCTGGCACAGCAGGAAGCGAGCATCGTCGAACACTGCCTGGCAGACATGAATGAGGCCCTGGGACAGGCAATCGACGACCTCAGCGGCCTTTGAGGTCACGTGTAAGGCAGTCGTTTGGTTGCTTACTCCTTGCTGGGGTTGTCCTTGAAGTTCAGCGCGAAATAAGGATAGTTGTAATTCGGTCCTTTTGTGGTTCGTTGCAGGAACTCGCCACCCTGGAGATGCGCGATTCCAACACCGACGTTTACGTGCCGGTTCAGCTCGTACCAGGTGTATCCATCGAACTCCTGCCCGATATGAGTTCCTGACCTTCCGGTAAGATCGCGAACAATGCTCCCGCCAGAGGTGTTGTATAGCGAGTCGGTCGCGCTGTCCAGCCAGAAGTCGAGATACTGGCCGGTAAGTGTCCAGCGATGGCGCGGCTCAATCGTCAGACCTGCGCGCTCGGCGATGATGTTCTGCCACCCGAACAGATCGCTAACGCCGAAACGGTCGTGAGCCGTCGGGTACATCGTGTCGAAGGTGCCATGCACGCCGTCGGTTGGGTGCTTATCGCCCGAGGCGTGATCGTATTGCCAGAACGCGCGTGGTTTCGCCCAGGTCCGGTCAAACCGGTACGCAGCGCCGATGCTAGTCGCCCATGCGCGAATGCCGTTTGTGCCGTCTTTACCGCGCTCGCCGATCCATTCCGCGGAATAATCTATGTTTTTCAGTGCGATTCCCTTGAAGCGGGCCCCGGAGGCCCACTCGTCCTGCTTGCCTGTCTTGATTTTTGCGGTTGTCTCAACGGCGACGCTTGGCTGAAGACGCCACAGGACGAACGGTTCCAGTACCGAGTTGGGGATCAGGTGATCGATCCCGCCGTATGCGCCGTAGATGTTGTTTCCCTCCTGATGATGGCTGATGCCATCCGATAGCGGAACCACGGCCGAGGCGGCGAACAGGCCCAAACGATAGCGATCGTAGTGAAGGTTCGTCACCACAGCATCGTACGAGCGCCCCTGGTTGCGCCACTCCGAGTTGGCGATGATCGAGTTGTTGTAGTTGATCAGCTGCCTGCCTACCCGGACGCTGATCCAGTCTCTCTCCGGATCACCGAATTCAGCGTAGGCGAGCTTCAGATCCCACGCGTTCAGGTTCGGAGGACCATAGGGCGGTTTCTGCATGAACGGACGTGCATCCTGCAGCTGGGACACAATCTTGAACCACGGCGACGGCTTGATGACCATCAAAAGACGCGACCGGAGCAGCAGGTAGGAATCGTTGTTGTTCAGCTTGAAGCCGCTATCGTGGTAGCCCTCGTCACGCAGCCGTTCCTCCCACCCGAAGCTGATCCAGCGCGGCAGCTGGCTATTCAGCTCAGTTGCTGGGGCGAAGTCTGGAAAATCGTAAGGTGTATTTTGGCCAAACGTTCGATAGGCGGGCCCGTTCAGGAAGCTGAGTGGGTTTGAGGCAGGACCCGTGATAAAGCTGCCACCATAGCCGCTGCCCCCGTTCCGTGTGGTCACGTCGTCCTGAGCGAGCAGGGGACAGACGGCTAAGAGCGTCACTATGGTGGTCAGCAGGGTACGGCGGCATTTCTGCCAAACGAAACTCATATTTGAGTAAGTCTATCGGGTTACGGTAGTTTCGGCAAGCGCTGAATTTTCAGTTGAGTACTGTCGCCAACAAAAACTGCGGTAAGCTACAGGCCTGGTGAGCACTGCAGCGAAAAAACCGTTGTTGAAGTACGCCGGAGCCCTAGTTGGGTGGACCGCGCTGGCTCTTTTCTTCTTCAGCCAGGCGATGGCGCAGAAGGTTCTGATGCACGATCCCACCCCGTGGTGGCATCTGCTGGTGATCTGGCTGGTCGGCATCTACATTTTCGCCTTTCTTACGATTGCCATATTTTGGCTGGGCCGCCGGTTTCCGATCGAACGGCGCAATTGGCTGCCGCGGGTCGCCTTGCATCTGCTCTTCAGCATTTGCTTCTCTCTCGCGGACTTGGTGTTGGCGGCGGCAATTTTCCCGTTGCTTCGGGTGGGGCCGGCCGTTTTCAGCACCTTCTCCTCGTCGTTGGGGTTTCTGCTCGCAATCGATTTCAATAGCTCCGTGCTGGCTTACTGGACGGTATTGGGTGCGCAAGCAGGACTTCGTTATTACCGCGCGTATCAGGAACGCGAGCGCGCCGCGCTGCGGCTTGAGTTGCAAGCTTCGGAGTTGAAGAATCAACTGGCGCGGGCACAGTTGAGCGCACTCAAGATGCAATTGCAGCCGCATTTTCTGTTCAACACGCTCAACACGATCACAGTGCTGGTGCGACAGAACAAGGGTTTGCTTGCCGAAGAAATGCTCGCCGGCCTCAGCGACCTGCTGCGTTGCGTTCTCGAAGATGTCGAGGCCCAGGAAGTGCCGCTGCGCCGCGAACTCGAATACCTTCGCATCTATCTTTCGATCCAGCAGGTGCGATTTCAGGATCGTCTCAAGGTGGAGATCTTGGCGGATCCCGCCACGCTCGACGCTGCTGTGCCCCAGATGGCTCTGCAGCCGATCGTCGAAAATGCGATACGGCACGGCATCGGCGCGCGCTCGAGTGCCGGGAAACTGGATATCCGGGTATCCCGGAGTGAGGGCGACCTGATCATCGAGATCGAGGACGACGGGCCGGGCTTTTCGCCGGTCGCGAATTCGTCCGGCAATGGGATTGGCCTCCCGAACACGCGGGCACGGCTTGAACAGCTTTACGGCGATCGGGCCCGGCTGTCGATGAGTAATCGAGCGGAGGGAGGAGCCGTTGTTACGATGACGATCCCGTATCACCTCGCACCCGATGTACCGGCGGCACAAGTCATGGAGGTGCATGCCGTTCAAAGTCTTGCTGGTTGACGATGAACCGTTGGCTCGTCAAGGGCTGCGCATGTTGCTGTCCGAGGATCCCGACGTAGGCGCTATTGAGGACGCCAAGGATGGTCAGGAAGCAGTCGTTTGTATTCAAAGAAGTTCCCCGGATCTCGTGTTTCTCGACGTGCAGATGCCCGAGATGGACGGCTTTTCTGTGGTGCGCGAAGTCGGGGCCGAACGTATGCCCGCCGTAGTCTTCGTTACGGCATATGACGAATACGCGCTTCAGGCCTTCGAGATTAATGCGATCGACTACCTTCTAAAACCAGTTACTGCGAAGCGTTTCGCAGAGGCCATGAGACGCGCCAAACTGCGTTTGTACTCGCACCCCGTAGCGGACACCAACCGCCAGATTCTCTCGCTACTTGAGACCATGGCTTCACCGCGCCGCCACATCTCTCGCCTGGCGGTGCGTTCGGCCGGTAAAACCGTTTTTGTCGATGCCGATGATGTTGACTGGATCAAAGCAGCGGAGAACTACGTTGAACTGCACACAGGCACAAAGACTCATCTGTTGCATGTAACCCTGAACACGCTCGAGAAATCGCTCGACCCCGACATCTTCCTGCGAATCCATCGCTCCATCATCGTGAATGTAAGACGGATAAAAGAACTGCAACCGGCATTCAACGGGGAATACGTCCTGATCCTCGAGAGTGGCGCCGAATTGCAATCGGGACGGGTGTATAACGACAGGGTTAAAGCTCTGCTCGCGAACCCATTCTGACCGGGAGGTCCGGCGCAGTTCGTCACTCAACAACCACAGTTCGTCAAAAGCCGCTGTCGAATCCGCCCGTTCCCGCCTCATACTCATCCTGGATAAAGCATATGTGTTTGGCGGAACTCAACAACGTCTATAAGCGCTTCGGAAATGTTACTGCGCTGGATTGCCTCAGCCTGCGCGCAAACGCGGGGGAACTGCTTGCCGTTCTCGGTCCAAACGGGGCCGGAAAAACGACCGCAATTTCCATCCTGCTCGGTCTTTTGCGACCGGACAAGGGCAGCGCACAACTCTTCGGCACGGCGCCGTCAGAGTTGACAGCGCGCCGCCGGATGGGCGTGATGATGCAAGAGGTATACCTCGCACCAGAGCTTCGCGTACGCGAACACATAGACCTGATTGCCAGCTATTATCCGGCTCCGTTCGCGGCTGACGAAGCGATGGAACTGACGCATACGACACCGCTGGCGAATCGGCCGTATGGCAAGCTCTCCGGAGGCCAGAAACGGCAGGCGCAGTTCGCAATGGCTATTTGCGGCCGTCCGGAATTGCTTTTTCTGGATGAACCGACGACCGGCCTCGATGTGCAATCACGCGAAGCGATGTGGCAAACACTGCGTCAACTTGTTCGCGATGGAGCTTCCATTGTTTTGACGACGCATTATCTCGAAGAAGCGGAAGCTCTCGCGGACCAGGTCGCTGTCCTTGCGAAAGGGCGCGTCATTGCGGCCGGGAGTGTCGAACAGATCCGCAGCATGGTGTCGCGAAAACGCATCGTTTGCTCTACAGCCCTAGCGGCCGCGCAGATCCAGGCGTGGCCTGAGGTGGAACGCGTCACACCGGCAAATGGCCAGTTGCACATCGTTGTCACGGACTGTGAAGACGTCGTGCGGCGCCTGCTCGCCGCCGACGAAAACCTGAGCAATCTTGAAGTGCATCGAGCCGGGCTCGCGGAAGCGTTCACCGAACTCACGAAGGAGGCAGCATGACCAGTTCCGCATCCGCATTACGCGCCTACGTTACGGAAACAAAATACGAGACGGTGCGCATGCTCCGTTCGCCATCGTTCTCGGGAGTGTTTTTGACCATTCCGGTGCTGGTGTACATGCTATTTGGAGTGGTGCTCTTTGGGACGCAATTACGCTCCGATCCTAAGGCAGCCATCGCGGTCTTCTCCGGCTTTTCAGTGTTCGGAATTATGGGCCCCGCGCTGTTCGGTTTCGGAGTCACCATTGCAATTGAACGCGAACAAGGCTTGCTTCGTCTAAAGCAGGCGCTGCCGATGCCGGCTGGAGCGCACATTGCCGCGAAACTCGTCATGTCTATGTTGTTCGCAGCCGTGATTATGGGAACCATGGAAGTGGCGGGCCTCACACTAGCGCACTTGTCCTTGAGCACAGGTCAACTGCTCGCTATGGCGCTGCTGAATATCGTGGGTGTGTTGCCTTTCTGTGCTCT
>JAFARV010000592.1 GCA_019245255.1 Acidobacteriaceae bacterium
ACGTTCATCAACTTACAGCATCACTTAATTACATCCCGTTGGATAGACATAACCCAACTTATCTTATTCATGTTAATGCCCCCGTCGCAAGGCTTGAGATAACCGGCCGGAAAGTTAACAGTGCAATCGAAGTTAGAGCGCGGTTTAAGGGTAATCTGTTAAGTTTGGACAGCGCAAGGGTGGCCACTTCAGCTTCCTATATTACTGGGAATGGCGCCTTACAAATTAGCAGCCCCGCATCTGTTCAGATGCGCTTGGATGCAAGCGTTGACGCGTCGGACATTGCTCCATTCTGCCCCAATCTGAAACTGAGAAGCGGGCGCTTGCTGTTCGATGGTACGCTTGCCCGCGCCTCGGATCACCCGCTCCGGCTAGAGGGCCCGATACACGGGCGTAATATTTCGCTAGACAAACATGAATCAGAACTACGTGGCATAGACTTTTCGGCTCGGCTGTCGGTTAGTCTCCAGAATTTTGCTTTGAACGGCTTCGCTCTGTCTAGCCCTGACTTGTCGGCATCCGGCAGAATGGCAATCTCAGGCTGGCGAGTTGCTGACTTCGCTGGTAAGGTGAGCGCCGGCCTAGGTCCGGCATTACGCATATTGTCTAACGCTGAACTACCATATTCGGGACATGTCGAAAGCTTAGTATCAGCTACGTGGCTATTGGATGAACCGGCGCGGGATTTGACAGTTTCTGCTGATACCGTGATTACTCCTGCACCAGGACGCATGCCAATGAGCGGCCATGTAACAGGTACTTACGACGGGCGCTCCAGATCTTTGACGTTTGGAGAATCGCAACTTACATTGCTTCATTCGCAGCTGTGTCTGTCGGGACGTGTTGGAGACAACGTGCATGTGGAAGTGCAATCGTCCGACACTTCTGAGTTACAGCCGATCTTTAAGGTTTTTCAGCCGGGAATAGTCGTTCGCTTGTTTGACGTGACCAACGCCCAAATCGCATTTACTGGCGAGGTGAGGGGCGGTGGTTCTGCCGTTTCTATTGGGGGGGACTTAGGGCTACGCAATTTCGAAGCTATTCATCGGCATTGGGATTCCCTTCAATCGAACGTTAGTGCTTCGAATGAAGCTATTGCGTTTCGCAATCTGCGCCTTCAACAGGGACCGGTCGAAATTATAGGGAATGTTTCCACAGGTCTTTCGGACTGGACCATTAACCGGGATAGTCCGTTATCTGCTCAGGTAAGAATCAGCGGACAGAGGATCGCCGGCTTGCTCTCGCAGCTATTCTTTGGGCAAATTGATGTGACTGGTGGCGATGGTACAGCGGCCGTGAATCTGCGCGGGACCACTGAGAGGCTTTCTGGCTCTGGACAGGTTTCGCTCGCGCATGTGCGTGTGTTCAATCAGCCAGTGGATGCCCTCCGGATTCCTGTTCGGTTGCAGGACGGCACGCTCCAGATTGAGGCAGGACACGTGCGGACCGGGGGCGCGAACGCAACGTTTTCGTTTAATTACCAGCCAATGAATCAGTCTTTCCATTCTGGCGATCTGTCCATTTCTTTGGACACGAATCAGTTCGCGCTCTCTTCGCTGGGCGAGATTGCGCAGCGCCTTCCTGATGTAAGGGCCCGCGCAGAGCTCCACGGTCAAGCGCATGTCGCAGTATCGCCCGGGGGAGTGAAACTCTTAGCGGCATCCGGAACCGCGACTCTGCGCCGAATCGAGTTCCCGGGAGTTCACGGTGGGGAACTCAGCCTGGACATTGCCAGCCGCGAGGGATTTGCGGTGGCGGGAGTCGCCGGGAACCTCGAAGGCACTCGGGTCGGGGGCAATGCGCGCGTTGCATTGAACGAAGGTAACTACACGACTGGAGCGCTTCAATTTGGCGCCGTGCAGCTCGGTCCGTTGATCGGTATGCTCTATCCGTCTCTTCCGCAGCGCCTCAACGGAGTTGCGGCCGGCGAAGTGACCTTCGCCGGGCCGCTCCAATCCCCGGCGCTGGGCAAAGCAAGTGTTCGTCTGAGCGAGTTGGAAATCGTCATACCGAAGCAGGGGGACACCGTGATTCGGAGTCTTGAGCCCGTGGCGGTCGAAATAGAGCACGGCACAGCAAATATTCGCCGCATGCGCATGGGCACTACTGGAACGGAACTGCACCTGTCCGGAGCTGTGGGACTCGAAGGAAGGCATGCTGTCGATATTCGGGCGGACGGCGGGCTCAACCTTCAGAGTTTGGAGACGTTCGATGAGAACATCCGCTGCACCGGGTCGGCTCATGTCACCGCCAGCATTTCTGGAACACTCGAGAGGCCCTCGCTAGCGGGAGATATGCAACTGCGGGATGCGAGTGCATTCTTTAAGAACATCGGAATGGGGTTTACGGATGCTGCCGGCACAGTGCGGTTCAACAGAAATCATGCCGTCCTCGAACGGCTGACCGCGCAATCAGGCGGCGGCAATCTGTTCGTATCAGGGTCGATTTTGTTCGGTGGCGGAACGCCTCTCAGCTATAACTTGAGCGCGACCGCCTCTAACATTCGAACCAGGTATCTTGGCGCCAGCATTACTGGAAATGCGGCGCTTCGCCTGGCCGGAACCAGCGTCAACGGCGTGCTGGCCGGGAATGTTCAGCTTTCGAGGGTGGTATTCGACCCGCAGGCGGACGCGACCGCACTGCTGGCCTCTGCCATTGCATCCCCTCCTGCTGCGCTCAATCAGCAGGATTTTACCGCGGGCATCGCCCTGGACGTGGAGGTTCAGAGTACACCCGATCTGGAGATCGTTTCGACTCTCAGCACAAACCTGCAGGCACGCGTCGACCTTCGCTTGCGTGGAACCCGGGCCCGGCCAGTCCTGTCGGGTCACATATCAACCCAAGAAGGTGATCTGAAGATCTTCGGCGCGAAGTACACCATCAACCGTGGTGAGATCACGTTTAGCAATACGGCGCGAATCGAGCCGGTACTCGATCTGGATTTGCAGACGGAAACCAGAGGCATAACCGTCGACATAGTGGTCACAGGGACTCCGAGCAAGCTGAACATGAACTACCGTTCCGATCCACCCTTGCAGCCGAAAGACATCATTGCGTTGCTGACGGTGGGTCAAGCGCCGGCATTTGGCAATGTGACTAACGGAACGCAAATCGGGCCGGATGTGAGTGCATTGCAAGCCGGCGCGAGTTCTGTCCTGAGTGGGGCGCTGTCGCCCAGATCAGGCGGTCTGACGCGCCTATTCGGCGTAACAAACATCAAGATCGATCCGCTGGTGCAGGGCCTCACGAACACCCCACAGGCACGCCTGACTCTCGAGCAACAGGTATCGAAGAACGTATCTGTAATCTACGTTACAAATCTGGCTCAAAC
>JAFARV010000069.1 GCA_019245255.1 Acidobacteriaceae bacterium
CAAACCGGACCTGAGTTGAAGTGGCGGGTTTCGCCGGCTCGGGTACAGAGGGCCGGTTTTCAGCCAGCTGTGGCGAATCCTTCCACACAACCGTGCGTTCTTCAACGGCCACTTTGAAATCCATGCGCTTGCCATTGCGATCCACCGTGAACTGCGCGGTCGATCCGATGGGGAGATCGGCAACCCGGTTCACCAATTCGTCGCCATCCTTAACCGGCTTGTCATTCATGGCGAGGATAATGTCATCCGGCTTCAAACCAGCTTTACCAGCCGGTCCCTTGCCGGCGACGCTCTCGACCAGCACTCCGTGATCGAGACCGAACGCCTGCAGCGTATCCGCCTGACTACCGTTCTTCGACCATTGAATTCCGATCGAGCCCCGGACCACTCGGCCATTTCGAATGATGTCGTTATAGACTTTCACGGCCATGTTGGATGGCAATGCAAAGCCAATACCTTCGTATGTGCCGCTGCGAGTTGCGATCATAGTGTTAATCCCAATCACCTCGCCCCGTATGTTGAGCAACGGACCACCGCTGTTCCCCGGATTTATCGCTGCATCGGTTTGCAGGAAGTGCTGGAATTGTCCTGAACCCAAATCGCGTCCGGTGGCGCTCACAATCCCGGCGGTTACGGTTGCCTGCAGCCCGAACGGTGAGCCAATCGCGATTGCCCAATCGCCCACTTCGACGCTGTCGGAATTTCCCATCTGCACGGGAGCGAAGGCACGCTTGGCATCGATCTTCAGGACTGCGACGTCGGTTTCGGAATCGACGCCGACGACTCGCGCCCGATATTCTTCCGGCTCGCCGGCGACGACCACTTTAATTCGATCCGCCTTATCGATCACGTGATTATTTGTGATGATGTAACCCTTCGGGTCGACAAAAAACCCGGTGCCCGAGCCTTCAGTTCGAAACGCCTTCGGCTCAGGTTTCCCAAAGAAGTGCTTGAAAACGTCGGGCGGGCTCTGGTTGTCGCTGCTGTCCCCGTCGTCATCGTCTTTGTGAACGCCTTGCCTGCCAGGCTTGGGCAGATAATCGGACTCAATGTAAACGACCGAAGGTTCGAGGCGTTTCGCGAGTTTACTGAATTCGTTGCTGACGGGAATCGCCTGCGGAATCGTAAGTGGCGTTGCATCGGGCGCGACCGGCGAGAACTGTTTATCCGCCCGCACCCCCGTGTTTAGTACTGTTCCGATCACGATCCCAATTGAGAGCGTGCAGAGCGATAAAGCAAGGCTGAGCAGCACTTTTTGCCGCTTAAGTTTGTACATGAACGACATCGGGGAGAGGACCTACGTACTCGGTTAATAACAGTATAGAGAAGATTCGGCCGGATTCTATGTGGTGGGTTGCCGTTCAGGGCCACTTTTCGTCCGGAGAGCGCCGAAACGCTCCTACGACGATTTTAGGTACCACGGAATGTTGAGGATAGAGATTCGATCATTGCCTTCCATAAGCAGTCGCGCCTTCAATATCGACGCACGCTGGGTGTGGAGAAAGTACTGATACCAGCGTTTCTGCACCAGCTCGGGAATGACGGTTACGACACGGCGAGTAGGATGTTCCCGGGCAAGGCGCAAAATGTAATTGATCATGGGAGAGATGACGTAGCGGTACGGAGAATCGAGCACGATGAGCTCGGGTACAGGCAGGTTCGCCGATTTCGCGGGATTTTCCACGTATTTGCTCCAGTTCTCAGTGAAATCGTGCTCGTCATCGGCTTCCTCTTTCGCGTGCAGAACTTTGATGTCTTTTGAGAGGCTCATGGCGAAGTGCAGAGCTTCTTTCGTGACACGATTCCATCCGTGAATGCAGACCACGATGATGGGTTGGAGCAGATGTACGGGTTCGATAGGAGTGCTGACAGCGATTTCCCGCTGCACTTTGCGGTAATGTGCACGAACCGACCCCATCAACACCAAGAGCAGAGGAATAGTGATCACTGTGATCCATGCACCCTCTGAGAACTTGGCAACGATGATGACGATTGTGGTGATTCCGGTAGCTAAGGCTCCGATGCCGTTAATGATCATGCTGCTTCCGGACGCTCTGCCCTTTTCTCTTC
>JAFARV010000676.1 GCA_019245255.1 Acidobacteriaceae bacterium
GTTACTAAGGATTCCGGCCGGAAAGGTTACACCGGGTTGACTAAATTTACAGAACTGGGAAGTTCGACTCAGGAAGCGCGAGGGCGAGGAAATCTTGGTTTCAAAGTCCAGGTTCTTCACGCATAATTCGGTCCAGATAAAATGCAAAGCATGGCGGCCACGACGACTCATCTTCTGACCGTTGAGGAGTTCCGCGCCCTACCGGAGGACTCCGGAACTGTTTACCATGAACTTCGCCACGGGGAAGTTGTCGCGGTGACGCGACCTAAGCTTAAGCACAAGCTGGTCCAGCGCAATTTGCGCCGCCTGTTGGAAGAGATCGCCGAGCCAACAAGCTACGTCGATACCGAAATGCCGTTCCGCCCGCTGCCGGAATACGAGTTGTGGGAGGCCGATGTCGCGTACGTATCGCCGGCGCGCTTTGCTGAAGCCGATCCGGAGGATAATGTCCGCGGCGCGCCGGACTTAGTCATCGAAGTACTCTCGCCTTCGAATACGGTCGATGAGATGATCGAGCGCGAACGAATTTGCCTTGAGAATGGCGCGCGCGAGTTCTGGGTTGTGGATCAAAAGCGGCGTCAGGTCAAGGTGTCGACGCCCGACGGGCGCACAATTACCTATCGATCCGGCCAAGAGATTTCCTTGTGGTTTTCAAACGGCAGGACGGTCGCAGTCGACGCCATTTTCTCGGCTGACATTTTCACGCGGTAAACGGAGGATTGGAACAACAACAAGTCTCGCCGTAGTCAAAGTGGCAAGTCAGCTAGAACGGGCTAAGTCAAGCGGATTTGAGCGCGCAGCCATTCGTCAAGAACGGCCTTCCTAACAGTGCCAGTTTCGTACCGCTCCATCAGCCAGGTATAAGCCTCCGAGTCGTTGAATGTGACCCGATAGCCATTTATATCGAGGAAGACCACAGTTGCAGTGATCGCAACACGTTTGTTTCCGTCCAGAAACGGGTGGTTCTGGGACAGGCTCTCCCACATAGCCGCGGCTGCTTCGATCATGTCTGAGTAGTACCCGTTCTGCGGGCGCGCCACCGCCGATTCCAACGCCCCTTCATCACGAACGCCATGGATTCCACCAAATCGATCAATCAAGGCGGCGTGGAACTCAAGAACGTCTTTAATCGTGAGATACCGGCTCACTGAGCGAGCCGTTGCAGCAGGTCCGAGTGTTCCGCTACAAATTCATCAAAGGCGGCGCGTGGTGACGTGGGCTGCTCTCGTTCCTCGCGCAGGAATTTGATAAACGCCTGGACGGCGGCCTGCTCGTCCGGATTCAGAGTCTGAATCAACTCAATCAGAGATGCTCGTGGGCCGCTCGTGGTCATGCGGATATCAGTCCTGTAAGTAGTATAAGATGCCAAACGTGCCGGCCACGACAGCTCGTCTGATGGTACGCTGCTAGATGCGCCGGTGCATCAATTTGAAGATGTACGCCAGAATCTCGGCCACCGCTTTATATAGGTGCGGGGGAATCTCCTGCCCCACATCAGCCGCTTGATACAAGCCGCGCGCGAGCGGCGGGTTCTCGACTAAGGGAACCTGGTTATCGAGCGCGACCTGGCGAATGCGCAGCGCCAAATAGTTCTTCCCTTTGGCAACCACGAGCGGCGCGACCATGGTGTCGGGTTCGTACTTCAGCGCCACAGCGTAGTGTGTCGGGTTCACGATCACGGCGGTGGCGCTTGGCACCTGCGACATCATGCGCTTCCTGGCCTGCTCGCGCTGAATGCGGCGAATGCGCATCTTGGTGTGCGGATCGCCTTCCATCTGCTTGTGTTCTTCCTTAATTTCCTGTTTCGTCATGCGCAGGTCGGAAGTGAAGTGCCGCTGTTCACGAAACAGATCGATGCATCCGAAGATAAAGAACAGTGCCGCGGCGCGCCACAACAGCGTCATCAGAGCGCTCGTGATATCGGTGCGGCCAGTCTCCAGGCTTTTGAGTGGAAGCATCATGATGCGGTCCAGGTTTTCGTAGCCGATGACGTAGACTACGTATGCCGAAATCGGGAGCAGAAACAAGGCCTGCAGAAGCGCAGGGATGTTATTGCGCGTGATCTGCTTCAGCTTGCCTGACGGGTTCAACCGGTTGAAATCGGGGGTCAGCTTCTTGAAGCTGAAGCCCATCTTGGTGAGCCCAAGCTGCAGGCTTACTGTGACAACGACCAATATCATCCCGGCTCCGAACAGAGGCAGTCCGCATTGGAATAAGAGGTTCCGCATCAGCACGCACCAATCGTTCAGTGACAGTGACGGACTGAAGGCGCGCGTCAACAGAGATGCCATCACGACGCGCATACTGCCGAGCCATTTTTCACCGAACAGATGCAACAGCGTGACAAAGATCAGGAACTGGCTGCCGGAAATGAACTGCCGGCTGGAGGGGAAATTCCCTTCTTCGCGCGCCTTCTTCAGGCGCTGCTGAGTCGGCTTTTCTGTTTTCTGCGGGTCTGCCATGGTTTACCGCGCAATGCTAACCGCAACGCGGAACATCTGCCCTGCAAACTCCTCGTACACCGAGGGGAAGAGCATCAGAAGCGCCGAGATGGCCGCCAGGCCGGCCAGGATCTTCAGCGGCATCGTCAGGTGCAGCAAGTGCAGTTGCGCATTGAAACGGCCCAAAAGCGCGAGCGTCAGATCCACCATCAGCATCAGGCCGACAACGGGCAATGCGAGCCGCAATCCTACAGCAAACAGCGAACCGGCAGCGTGCGTAATCACAGCGCCCCAACGTGGATCGAGCAGCAACTGCCCTGGGGGCTGCTTTTCCAGGCTTTCCGCGAATAATCGAATGATGTAGCGGTGGAATCCGAGTGTGACGAATAACAGCGCTGAGACGGTTTGCGCAATGGCGCTGAGAACCGGGGCATCGGCTTGTGACTCCGGATCGACGGTGGAGGCGAAAGAGAATCCGGCCTGTAGACCGCAGATTTGTCCAAAGATCAATGCCGCGTCAGCGAGGAAGCCGACAAGCAGGCCAATGCACAAACCGAACGTGGCTTCAATTGCAACCCACCCGGCGTATTCCATCGCAGTGATGGTGGCCGGAACCGTGGGCCATACGGGAAACAGCGTAAACGTAAGCCCCAGAATCAGAACAACGCGAATGGGCTCAGGGGCGCTGCGAATGCCCGGGAGAGGCACAAACACGACGGCCCCACCGATGCGGGCCAGAACCAAAAGAAAGCTGTAGATCAGGCCGATCGAGAACGAGATCTCACCGTGCATACCGGCTCAGGTTGCCGAGAATCGAGGTCGCGTAGGTCATGGCCTTTTGCAGCACCCAGGGCATGCTGATGGTCGCTACGATGAAGAACACGGCCAGCCGCGGCACCGTGCTGAACGCCGCGTCCTGTATCGACGTAACGATCTGCACCAGGCTGATCACAATACCCGTTACGAATCCGGCAATCAGGAACGGCGCGCTGAGCCAGAACATCATCATCATGGCCTCGCGCACCAGTTGAACGGCGTACTCCGGGGTCATGCGTAGAGGCCTTTCATTAAGGACCCGATCACCAGATCCCAGCCGTCGACTAACACAAACAGCAGAATTTTGAACGGCGCAGAAAGCATCACCGGCGGCAACTGCATCATGCCCATAGATACAGTCAGCGATGCCACCACCACGTCAATGACCATGAAGGGCAGAAAGAGCACTGTTCCGATCTGAAAGGAAGCTTTCAACTCCGAAAGAATGTAAGCGGGAATCAGAACCTTCATGTCGAGGTCCTGCGCGGTGCGCGGCTGCGGCGCGTGCGAGATGTTGACAAAGAGCTGAATATCTTTTTCGCGGGCGAATTTCAGCAGGAAATGACGCAGCGGCTCCTCACCTTTGGTGATCGCTTCGTCCATGGTGATTTTGCCCTGATCGAATGGCTGCCACGCGTTCGCATACATGTCTTTGGCAACCGGCTGCATGACCAGGACGGATAGGAACAGTGCGAGTCCGATGAGCACCTGGTTGGAAGGAGCAGTTTGGGTGCCAAGCGCCTGCCGCAAGAAGTGCAGCACTATCGAGATCCGCAGGAACGGGGTGACGCACATCACCGCTGCAGGCAGCAAAGTAAGCAGCGTGAGCAGAATGATGATCTGCATGGGCGCGCTGATAGTGGGGCCATTCGGCCCGGAAGACAGACTCGCGCCCAGGAGCGGTCCGGCGTTCCCGGCTGCGAAGGCGTGCCCTGCCCCGGCGAGAGGTAACAGAACTAACAGGCGTTTCATATGTCGTGCTCCGGCAATTTGGGTTCGAGCGTCTTCCAAGCCGAGCTTTCAACGAGATAGAAACCGCTCGGAGACGTTCCGATGAGAATGGCGCGTTCGCCCATACGGACCAGGCTCAGGACGTGCGACGGTGACAACTGCAGAGCGTCCACGCGCTGCAACACCTTCGCTGGTCGCTGCTTGCGACCGGACAGCCAGGGTACGCTGACGCGCTGTGTGCCCTGCACCATGCCGCGGCGCCGTAGCCAGATGAGTGTGAGGCCCAAAAGGCCGAAAACGCCGAGGACGGCGAGTAGTTGCGGAATTTCCAACACTATTCCCCTAGGAATAAGGAGGGACTAGGCCCGGAGGATTCTCAGATTATTCCTGAATCGACGAGCGTCCGGCCGCCCGGTTTGCCGCATAATGACTTGCAGGGCCTGCAACATGACGGAGTCGCTATAACTTATGAGCACGGGAGCCGTCCTCATGACCGTCGATGAATTCTTGCGCCTGCCGGAACCACAGACTGGGCACTACGAACTGCATCACGGGGACGTGGTTCTCATCGCACCGCCTAAGTGGGGTCACGAAGAAATTCAGGAGCGCGTGAGAGAACTCCTGAAGCGCACGATTGGAGACCGTGGAAGGGTCAGGGTCGAGATGGCGTTCCGCCCGGCACCTGAATACGAAGTGTGGAGGGCAGATGTTGGAGTCGTACGAAAAGAACGGGCCGATGCCACCCCGCCCGATACGTATTTGCAAGGAGCGCCGGATCTGGTCGTAGAGGTTTTATCCCCCAGCAACACAGCACAAGAGATCAACGACAAAATGGCCGTATGTCTCGACAACGGTTGTTCCAGCTTCTGGGTGGCCGACGACAACCTTAAAGAGGTGAAGGTCACCGAGGGCGATATCACGAGACGCTACACGGGCACGGCGACGATTGCGAGCGATTTGCTCGGCGGAAGTATCAGAGTCGACGACATCTTCCAGGGTTCGTGACGGACGGCTGCCGCGCTGTTAGGCGATAATTCCTGCGACTTTGAGAGAAGCTTCGGGGTCGGGTCCGGCGGCCTGTGCCGCTTTTGAGGGAACGAAGCCAGCGGTTGTGTTAACCGAGGGCAAGAGTGTCGACGGTGACGCCGATTTGCCAATCGGCCGCAGGTTGCCTTCGGCCAACCCGCCCCACATCTGTGAGGTCTCGGGGTGTGCGGCACTCAAAATTGTAGGAACGAAGCCACGAGCTTTCTGAACCTCCCGCAGGGTTTTTAAAGCTTTATGGAAGCCGCGCTCGGCGCTGGTCATGAAGCGCTGGATGGCGGAGGCATGCGCGATCATGAAGTTACCGTCCGACATCAACGCTGCTTCCACGCGGCGGAACCGCTTCAGTCTCCAATAGTGTTCGGCCATTTCGTTGACCAGGATTTCTTCGGTTGTGTTGCCGGGTTGGTGTTCGGCGATGAGATCGGCCTTGAGTGAGTCGAGTTCCGCCGGGTCTTCGCCTGGGATGACCAGTTCTTTGGAATATAGGCCGTGCTTGAAGCTGTTACGGCTGGAGGCGGCTTTTCCTTCCTCCGTACGGGGACCAGTGCTCAGGTGGGCATTGGCGCGGTTAGCTTGGAGGCGAGCGGGAGAGATGGCGGACGCTCCAATCGCTTCGCTCATGGCTCCGATTGAGCTGCTCGTTTCTTTGCGGAGATCTTTGAGGGCTTGGCGTTCGGCCGCGCGGCGCTGCTGGCGTGAGAGTGACATATTGGGAGTTCGCTTTCCTCCGCGTTGTCGCACGGGGGTGTTCGGGCGGCAGTGGATTTTCGAGGGAAGTGGTTGATGCGATGGGAGAAGAAAATTTCGGGGTTGGCGTGACTCTTGAGCAGTACCTGGAGCAAGAAGTCCATTCGCCGTACAAGCACGAATTCGTCGACGGCGAAGTGTTTGCAATGGCCGGTGGCAGCGCCAATCATTCGCTGATCGCCACAAATATAATCACGGCGTTGAACATTGCGCTTGACGGCTGCCCGGATCACATTTGCCGCGTTTACAACAGCGATATGCGGCTTGGCGTGCCCGCCGCGGCGCTCTATACATACCCCGACGTGCAGGTGGTCTGCGGCGACCCGGAGTTTGGTCCGCACGAGACACTGCTAAATCCCCAACTGATTGTGGAGGTCCTCTCCGAGAGCACCAAGAACTTTGACCTCGGCGGAAAATTCGAAGCGTACCGGAGTATGCGTTCGCTCAAAGAGTATCTGGCGATCTATCAAGACCGGCGGCGTGTCGTACGGCATGTGGCATTGCCGGACGCTAGCTGGCAAGTGATCGAGCATGCCGAGGGGGATTTCCCCATTCGAATCGCGTGCGGCATTCGCCTGTCGTTCGATGCGATCTATCGCAATGTATCCCTAAACGCCTAACGCCCGCGGCCGTCCTATGGCCCTACATACTTCTGGTCAAGGCTGCAGCTATGGGAATTGAGCGTGATGGACACCTTGGTGTCCAGCATCGATTCTACAGACTTCGCACACAGAACTTTCATGCCGGAGATCACCGCAAGAACGTATGTCCCGGGATCCAGCCCTGTCATATCAAACGTGCCTTCTTTTGAGACTATGGCGTCCATGGCGACTGGACCTGTCGTGATTGGCATAGCCCTCACCCACAGGTCCCCTGAACGAAGCGCTCCCTGCACGGAACCAGTAAGCCTGTTTACGCCAGGTGGATCGCCTCCCGGTAAATACAGGAACACATGTACGGCACGGGAGGCGGTATAGACGGGCACGTCGGCATTCGCATGCTGAAATCCAGGAGCATGAACTGTTAGCGTGTAGCGTCCAAACGGGACGTCGGCGCACACGTATCGGCGAAGTCGTGTGAAGGCGCAGCTCTTGAATATGGGGCCGTTCCTCAGAGTCACCTGTGCAGCGGTTACTTCGTCCATCCCGAAAGTCTCGACATATACGCTGACTGTTCCGGATGGTTCTTCGGCGAGGGCCGGGACGGCCAGCAGCATGATCGATGCAGCCGCGGCTATCCTCGAAGCTTGTGTCCGCATCATCATTTATTACCCGGGCCGCTCATGCAATTGTTTAGCAGCCACATGGTGATGTTGTCCGTGTTCTTCGCGTCTTTCGTCAACCCTAACGCGACCTGGATTGCTTCGTCATCAACTCCATAGACTTCGTGAATGAGTTCATGCATGGCCATCGCTTCCATATACTGCGGATTGCCCAGTTGGGCTTGATTCATACGGTCGCCCGGCGAGGTAAATGGTACCGCCTCCCCACGGCGTCCATGCCTCCAAACCGCGGTTAGGCGGAAAGGCAAACCACTGACCGACTGTAGTGTTCTTTCGTTTGGTTAGCCCGTCGACCTGTGCTTTCAACCCATTTGCGAATGTGCCGCCCGCCTGTGCGATTGTTTGATTTGCCGGGTTCGGATTGTAGCGGTCTCCGCCGAAGAGACCCAACAAGGCCACGAGCTTCTTGTCTTTCCTTTCAGCGTCTCCCGGCTGCGTCTTCAATTGCACGCCCGACCGTTTTTCTTTCAGCTTGCATTTCCGCATACCACCCACGCTGCTTCCGATCCCGCCGGTCGCTTTCCTCGACGAGGTGGGCAAAATGGTCAAGTTCAAACGTGCAGGTGGCCGGCCGGAAGGTCCACTTACGCGTGAACTCGACAAAGTCGATTTGGTGCGAACAGACATAGCCATTTGTGGACATAACGGCTACTACGTAGCTGCCTGGGTCGGGATCGACAATGGACGCTTCACGGGCGCCATTTGCGAAAACGTCGGTGTATATCTCGCCGTTGTATAGTCCCATCAGACGAGTCCACCATACGTGGCTATCTGCCGGCTGAGACGCCAATGTCACGACAAGGCTGGACTTAACGTGGTCCGCAACCAGGAGCCGATCGGTCAAAGTAAGTACCTCAAATTGCCCGCTATGTTGAAGTCGAACGGTCTTGTAAATCTCACTGTGGCCACATTTGACTCTGACATCGTACTCTCCCAAAGGTATTCCGTTTCCGCTGAGCCCGTGAAATCGCTCGGAGTAGTGACCTGGCGTGTTTTCCTTGCCAACACTCTGAAATTTCTCAAGCTGGCACCCATCGACGGGGAGTCCGAAAGGCCCGACAGTCAGTAAAGTCACCTCCGCGGCTGAACACGGAAGCAGTACAGCCGCAACCGCCCACAACCAATACTTCTGTTTAACCATGGTCTAGTTCCCGAGCCTATTGTGGTGGCTTTACTCCTGGAAGCAATCCTGTGCGAGTTTCTCAGAGATATTCGTTGTATCGTCGGCGTTTTCCGCGATTTTGAGTTCGTGTTGTATATGGGTGTCTGTGGCATCCCAATGGGCCAGGTGCACTAATTCATGCAGCATTGTTCCCAGCATCTCCGAATAGTTAGTTTGCCAGAAATTCGCCATATTAAAGACGATTGCATGTGACGGATCGTCGGCGGTGAAATCGGCGTTTTGGTTGAAGAACCTACGCACGACTGGGCTGACAATAGCTCGAAGGTCAACCAAGTCCGTCCCTCCTTTGCCCCGATCGTTTCCGGGGAGACTTCTAAATTTGCTAGCACTCACATCGAGTGCGCTGAGATCCTTGGCGCAAGGGCTGTTTTTCACGGGATTGAAGGATTGAAGCTGCTGGTTTGCGAGCACGGCCCACTTGGCGTCGTGCACGTGGGTGGCGAACGGTGCAGGCTCATGTGTACTACCATCGATCCGGTGATTAAATGAGTATTCCGAGTTGTCGATCCAGGCTTGTAGGACACCTGGAATGATATTGAAAAAAGGCGCCGACAAGCCAAGGTAGTAGAGAGTACCAAATTCGACACTTCAGCTAAAGCTCAGGCCCGTGCCATCGCTATAGGGCGCCGAGGAGAAGAAAAAATCGCGCCCGGTTGAGTCTATATTGCTGACAGGATCGCTTCCTGCATACCCATATCTATTCCAGCTCTGCGGGGCACTCAGCCTTGCGCTTCCCGCATACGGATCCGGTGTGATGCTTGTCAGCCGATTCAAACCGGTTCCGGAGGGCGCGTGTAGCGCGATTTTTATCGGGGTACTGCACCCGGGTATCGGCGCAAGAATGCGGCCTTAGCCGATTCGGTCCATGTCCATTGTAACGATTCATCGTTAGTCAGCTTGCCGTCTAGGCCATATTCATTGCGAATGTGACTCGCGACGAGCGAGTCCATCTCCGCAAACGGGAAGAAACGCCTGTTTCCAATGTCATACGCGATCCTTATTTCAGGCGTCCCCGAGGCGAAGATGGCAACATTTCTTTCGCTTGAGCTCCATACGACGATTGCGAAATTAAGAAAGACGTCGGCCCTGCACTCATACAGTATCCGCTCCGGATGTTGCCTGGATTAATCGCAACGTATGCTGCGCTAGCGGCGACCTTCCCTCCGGTTATAACACTCGTAAAGCCCATCGGAAACTGGGCCGGTGTTAAAAGTTGAAGGGCCCCCCTCAACTGTTGATTAGCAGAACTCTGGCCTTCCAAGTGGTCCGCGACCGTCTCGACGTAGTTAGCTAAAGCTTGGCAGTCAGTCTCCTGCCCCGATTTGACGAGCCTAATTAAGTTGTCTCGCAAAATAGTCCTCTGTTGCGGTGTGAGTGGTAGAGGGTCTCTTGGAGCTGGGGGCTGGTGCGCCGCCCGGGGCACCAGATGGAACGAGGAGTACAGCACAATCGAAATAGGACGATGTCGTGACTCCACCCGCTGTGACCGATCCCCAACAGGTCGAAATGATTGATGGGATCACCACCCGAACATATATACCGGTTCCAAGTTGCTGGGTCACCCGGATTTATCTTCGACGTTGGTGTCGCCTGATATGGATCCTGGGTCATGAAGCGAACAATCCCAGAGCTGTAATACCGCTGATAAGCATAGTCCAGTCCCGTTGCCGAATCCCGCGTGTAAGTCGCGAACTTTTCCTGATCATTCGAGGGATTAGCCGGATTCGGGTTGTAGCGGTTTTTCCCTTTAGGGGAAGTACTTGGCTCGGGATTGCAAGCGGTCTTCCGGCGTGAGCAGGCGGCCGGCGAACCAGATATCGTGGTTGTGCAACCGACTGTTACCGTTCCGAATTCTGGATCGAGTAAACAGCCAGTTTCTTGCCATCAATCCCGTAGAAGTAGAGCTGCTCATTCGAGTAAGTCTGCGTTGAGGCGTTGTAAGTCCCTTGATAGATCCGCTGGTTTGACGAATCGTAGCCATACAGCGCCTGATTGCCACCTGGCGCAGGCACGGCAACAGTCATCCGATTCTCGATGTCGTAGCTGTACGCAGCGGCGAAGGAGCCCGTTCCGAGAGCCGTCAGGTTGCCGTTGTTGTCGTACTGCGCTCCGTTGGCGTTCAGGCGGTTAGTTGTCGGATCGGTACTCAGCGCGGTATTGCTGGGTGCGGCTGCGCCGATTTTCTGGATCAGATTTCCGAAACCGTCATAGCTGAACTGCTGACTCCAGTTACCGGTCGGGTCGCCGGTGCCGTTTGCCTGAATCAACCGACTGAGCGAGTCGTACGAATAGGTAATGGTTTCCCCGCTCACCACGTCCGTTTGCGACAGAATGCGCCCGTTGTTCTGCGTCGCCGAGTAGTTGTACTTGAAGTGAACATTGGCGCCCGACACCAACTCGGTCATCTGCAGATTCGCATTGTAGGAACGCGTCTCGGTGAAGGCTGCCGCGTTAAGTTGGAGCATCTGATTTGCCGGACCGTAACTGACCCCGCTCACCAGCGTTTGACTGTTCGGACCGTTCATGGTGTTCAGCCGGTACATGGCATCGTATCCATAAGTGTATTGCGGGCCGGCCGTGGTCACCGCCCCGTTCTGCCACTGCGCAAACGGGTACTGCACGCCGGTGACGGCGCCGGTGCTGTCGTAGGCGTAGTCGGCTTCGAGATTGGGCGAGTACGAGCCCAACGCCGGGCCCGAAACATTCAGCCGCTTGGCCGTAACGCCGCCCGCGGCATGATAGCTGTAGAGTTCCGCAAACTGCAGGCTGTGCGGGCCTGAATACTGCACCTCAGACACGCGTCCCGCGGTGTTCGATGAGAACCCGCCGTTCGTGCCGTCGTAGGTGAGCGTGGTCCGCTGCGTCACATCCTCATTGAATGTGCCGTTCACCAGTTTTCCGCGCGAGATCTGGATCAGCCGGCCATAGATGTCATAGCTGTATTGAACCTGCTGCGACTTCGCATCGGTCTTAGTCGCGAGCGTACCGTCGCTGTTATAGGTGTAGCTGGTGGCGATGTTTCCGGCGTAGCTGCGCTGCTTACCAGATGACCCGAAGACCGCGGTATTTCTTGAACTCGCGGTCCGTCGCCACGCGCGGAACATCCTCCTTAAGCGCTGTTGCAATGAGCAGCCGGTCGAATGGGTCGTTGTGATGCCGTGGAAGCCCGAATGTGCGATATGCGTGAAAGGCTGTTAAGGGAACGATCGTCAGATGCAGATCCCGGCGGCGACATACAATGCGGTCGTGTCCAGGAGAATGCGCCGCATCAATAACGGCCAGCGATAAAGTCATCGACTTCTTGGTCCGTCATGGGCCGGGTCGCTTCACGAAATTGCTCCGGCGTCATGTGCACAATACCCCGCAACGTGCCGAACTTCGGCGCGGGGCGCTCTTCGTTATTCGCAGGGACAATGGTAATGACTGGCTGTCCGCGGCGGCAAATCGCTACGCGCTCACCCTTCTCGACCAGTGCAATGAGCTGGGTGAGCTTATTTTTTGCTTCCGCCACACTGACCTTCACAACCTCATCATAGCTATGTAAATGGCTATCAAGTGGCGCCTTCAATGACAACGGCCGCCTGTGGCCGCGAGTGCGTGAAGAGCGCCCCGAACTTCGCTGAACCGATTCGGGGCACCAGCAGGTAGCACGCCGGGTTGTGCTTACGACGGATAATCGTCTTGCATGTTTAAGAAGCTCTGGGACGCAGCTCTGAAGAGAATGCACAGGTGGGCGAGCTGTGAACTTGCGGGCCTCAATCGGTTGCCTCCCACGCTTGTTAACGAAAACCAACCTGCGAACACTATCGCGGGTGAACCCTCGGATTATGAGCAGCGGATTGAGCAGGAAAAGGCTAGTTATAGAGACTGTCTGAATGTGCATGACCTCCCAAGGATCGCGGCGTATTGGCATGAGCGCCACCTTCTGCCTAAGTTTCAACACTTCGGCATTACTCATCCGGGCGAAATCTTTGAAGTGGAAATATCGAAACGATGCGCCTCAAACGCAAATGTTAATCAGGTCCTGAGCATCGGATCGGGCAATTGCGATCTCGAGGTAAAGCTCGCAGCATTTCTGAAGAGTCACGGACATTCGAACTTTTTAATCGAGTGTCTGGATCTAAATCCGGCTATGCTGGCGCGTGGTGCGGTTTTAGCTGGAGAGTACAACGTCTCTGAGCACATTCGACTTACAGAATGTGACTTCAACGATTGGCAGCCCGAACAGGAATACGATGTCATTGTTGCGAGCCAATCTCTTCACCATGTCGTGAAATTGGAAGCTCTACTCGATGGAGCGAAGCGTTCTCTGAAGCACGATGGCTATTTCTTGGTTTCGGACATGATAGGCCGTAATGGTCATATGCGCTGGCCGGAGGCTCTGGAGATCGTCCACGAATTTTGGCGGCAACTCCCCGGCGGCTACAGATATAATCACCAGCTTCGCCGTTATGAGGATCTCTTTGAGAATTGGGATTGCTCACAGGAGGGTTTCGAAGGAATACGCTCGCAGGATATACTTCCTCTTTTGATCGAGCGCTTTCAATTTGAAATGTTTCTTGCGTTCGGAAATGTGATCGATCCTTTTGTTGACCGCTCATTCGGCCACAATTTCCGGCCGGAGACGGACTGGGACCGGAATTTTATCGATCGCGTTAACGAGCGAGACGAAGCGGAGTTGACGTCGGGTACAATCAAGCCGACCCATCTTGTCGCGGTTATGCGCCGGTCGGTTGTAGGGCCGATGAGGTACTTACCTCCGATGACGCCTGAGTTCGCACTGCGACGCACCTGACCTATTTGTCGCAACGGGGAGCTTTGATGGACGCTGCGGACTGCAGTCTCTTCAGTTCATCCACGAACCGTTCACACGGCCGGACTTCCCTGCCCTGCGCCCTGTGAACGCCAGATGCGCGAGCAACGAACCGTATACCTCATCGCCAAACGGCTGATCGGTGGTTCTAAGCTCGCCGGCAATCTCGGCCAATAGCTCCAGACGCTCCTGCTCGCCGGCGTCCGCCTCACTCGCGGTGCCGACACGCTCGAGTTCTTGATCGAGCCGGTTCTTATCGCGGCTTTGCCACGCTCCAAGAATCGCTCTCGCTTGATACGCCGAACCGGAGAATTGAGCCTGCATTGTCGTCAATACTCTTTTCGGCCACTTGGCGGAATATTCCGGACTGGAACAAGACGGCAGATCAACCGATACGACAGTCAAGCCGACATGCCACCCCAAATGCCGACACGCCGCTTTGATCCCACGTTCGTCGTTGGACTGGCGATTGCTGCTCTATGTATTTTGGGCGGCCTGATCCTCGAGCGAGGAGAAGTAAGAGACGTCACTCAAGTGACGGCAGCCCTGATCGTTTTCGGCGGCACCATCGGCGCTGTCGTGGTCAGCACACCGCAGGCTGTTCTCATGAGTGCATTAAGGCGTGCGCCTTCGGTGCTGTGGAATAACGCCGAAGATCCTGCGCAGCTGCAGGAAAAATTGATCTCATGGGCCATCACGGCCAGGCGTTCCGGATTACAGGAGCTCGACTCGGTGGTGGAGGAGATCGAAGACCGGTTTTTGAAAAAAGCCATCATGTTGCTGGTCGACGGCTTCAGTGCAGACGAGATCCGGCTGCTTCTCGAAACCGACATGGACCTCTCGGACCGCCAGGCCGATAGCGACGCCAAGGTATTCGATGCGGCGGGCGGTTATGCGCCAACCATCGGCATTATCGGCGCGGTCCTGGGGTTGATTCAGGTGATGAAGCACCTGGACAACATGTCGGAGGTCGGGCGCGGCATCGCTGTGGCCTTTGTTGCTACGGTCTACGGAGTCAGCGCCGCAAACCTGCTTTTTCTGCCGATGGGCAGCAAGATCCGCAATCAGGCGCGCGCCGCAACGAGAACCCAGGAGATGATTATCGAGGCCGTTACGGCGATACAGGAAGGCAAGAACCCGCGAGTGATCCGGCAACTGCTCGATCCCTTTGTAGGTGACGCTAAAGCTCCTAAGAAGGTGGCCGAAGCCGCTGGAAACGCGCCCGGTTACGCCGAGACCAGAAAGGCAAGCTAAGAATGGCGAAGCGACGCAAACACGAAGAGCACCCCAATCATGAGCGTTGGATGGTCTCTTATGCCGACTTCGTCACGCTGATGTTCGCACTGTTTGTGGCGATGTATGCCATCGCTCTGAAGGACCATACGAGCGGCAAACGGGTGGCCGAGTCGGTGCGGCAAGCGGTTGCCACGGGCGGTCTTGCCAGCACCGTGCGCGTGTTTTTGGCGAAGGATCCGTCGGCCAAAAATGGCGCGAGTGCCGGAACCGCGAAGAAGGATATACAGACCGCTAAGGGAGATCCACCCGCGCCGCCTGTGCCTAAGGTGGATCCGAGTCTTCTCGAACCATTCCGCCGTCTGAAGGAACAGCTCAAAAAGCAGGTGGATGCCGGCGCCATCGGCTTGCACCTCGAAGCCCGTGGATTGGTGATTACGCTCGAAGAAAAGGCCTTCTTTGCTTCGGGCGATGACGACATCTATCCACAGGCATATCCAAGCATTGAGCGGGTCGCCAGTATCGTGGGCGAGTTGCCCAATGCAGTCCGCCTCGAAGGGCATACCGACTCGATCCCAATCCACACCGCACGCTTCAAAAATAACTGGGAACTGTCGACCGCCCGCAGCATTGCTCTCCTGCAATTGTTTGAGACCAAGTATGGCCTCGATCCGAAGCGCTTCGCCGTGGCGGGTTACGCTCAGAATCTGCCGATCGCTTCCAACGACACCGAAGAAGGCCGCACCCGCAACCGGCGTGTCGAAATCGTGATCCTCGGCCGCCAAAACGCGCCTACAACGGAAGCCACCGGCAGCCACTGACGAACCGCGCAAACCGGTCGTATCCGCCCTTTGCGCTACTGACCAGAAATCAACGCCGGCCGTCAATATCCCGACGCCCGGAATCAGATCAACAGCAGCTAACAGCTAAAAGCTGACAGCTAACGGCTAAAAGCCTAATGGCCCCCGACGTGCATTCCTTGCCATAACTGAAACGCATGCCCACTTGCCAGACCAAATTCCATGGCCCGATCGCTTACGAGCCGGATCAGGTGCTGAAAGTGCCTGCAGGACTGTTTGGGTTTGCGGGGGAGACGGAATTTCTTCTGCTCGAACTGCCGTCTGCGAGACCGATCGCATTTGTGCAAAGCGTTCACACGCCGGCGCTGTGTTTCATTAGCCTGCCGGCGCAAGTGGTAGATCCCGCTTACCGTTTGGCACTCAAAGCCGAAGATATCAAGGCGCTGGGATACACCCCGGATGCGCCTCCGGCCATGGGCAAAGAGGTTCTTTGCCTCGCGCTGCTGATGGTGGAGCCGGAACAGCCGACTACTGCCAACCTGCTCGCGCCCCTGATCATCGATATTGCCCGCCACCGCGGACGTCAGGTCATCGTAAACGCGCCCTACTCGCATCGGAGTCCGGTGGCGCCGGAAGGATTGAAGAGGGCGTGTTAATCAGCCGCAGAAGAGAAGGTGAGGGATTGCTGATCGGCGATGGCGTCGAAATCCGTGTCATCAGCGTGCGAAGGAAGAAAGTGATCCTCGGTATCCTTGCGCCCCGCGAGGTGAAGATCACGCCTACCAAGCTGAGCGATGCCGAGCTGGCAAACACAATCGCTGCGGCGAATTCCGTCAGTCTGTCCGATCTGCTGCTGCAGCCTCCGGGGGAAGGCGAGCATGTTCTTTTTCTCTTGCAATCGGCTGAAGCGGCCGATAAGAAATCTGGGAAACCAGAATGAGCAGCTCGAGCACATCCAGCGCCTCCTTCGCGCCGCTACAATTTACCGGCATCAGCCAGTATTCCAGCGACTTCCAGCAGATTCTAAGTCGCGCGGTCAGCATTGCGCAAATTCCGGTCATGCAGCTCACGAATGAGCAAACGCAGATCGATACGGAAGAAACGGATCTTGGAAATCTGAATACCGCGGTGGCAGCCGTGGGCAGCGCTCTCCAGACACTTGGCAACCTCGGGTCCGGAGGGGCGCTTTCCGCAACAACTTCGGATTCGAATGTCGTGACGGCCACTGCCACCGGCGCAACGGCTCCGGCATCGTACACCATCTCGAACGTGTCTTCGATTGCCACGGCCGCCTCGGAAACTTCAACGACCGGATACCCGGACGGCACGACCACCGCGGTATCGGCGACGGGAACAATGAAGCTCGTGTATGGGAGCAATTCGTACACGATCACTCTCGGAACAGGTCAAAACAATCTCAATGGACTGAGGGACGCGATAAACAACTTGGGAGCCGGCGTTACCGCTTCCGTGCTTACGACGGGCGGAACGAACGGGGACTATCTGTCAGTATCGGCGAATAGTCCCGGGGCGACTACGCTTCAGCTAATCGATAATCCGAGCGGTACGGCAAACAATGTTTTGACCTCGTCAAACCAGGGCAAGAACACCAATTTCAATCTGAACGGAATTCCGATCTCGACTCCGGGAACTACGGTGAACAGCGTGATTCCGGGTGTGACGCTGAATTTCACAGGGACCACTTCTGCGAATGAAAATGTGAACGTAAACGTCGCCACCAACCCGTCGCAGATTTCCTCGGCGTTGCAGACTCTGGTCAGCTCTTATAACACTCTGCAAACGCAAATGAATTCCCAGTTCGGCACCACGGCCGGATCGCTTCAGGGCAACAACATTCTCACGCAGATTCAAGCGGCCATGTCGTCAATCGTTCAGTATCAGGGCAGCGGCAGCATGCCGAACCTGACTTCTCTGGGCATTGAGATGAGCCAAACGGGACAGATGTCGTTGAATCAGACCACCTTCAACAGCCTGTCCGACAGCCAGATCTCCTCCGCATTATCGTTACTCGGTTCGAGCACCACCGGCGTGGGTGGAATTCAGAGTGCATTTAACCAGATCACCGATCCCATAACCGGCAGCATCACGGCGCAAACAACGGATTGGAATACCATGTCGCAAAACCTGGCCAGCCAAATCGCTACCAAAAATGCGAGCATTCAACAGACGCAAACGTCGGTGAACCAGAGGTTACAGGCCGCCGACGCGATGATCGCTCAGCTCACTTCGCAACAATCGATTCTGACTGCCAGCATCACCAGCCTCAGCTACGTCGATTACGGCTATAACTCGAATTCAAGCACGACCAATAGCATGTGATGAAAACCGTTGACGAGCTGCTGACGCGCCTGGAAGAGGTGAGCGCACGCGCTGTAGAGATCACCGGCACAACCACTGAGCCGTTCGATTGTGCCGCTGCGTTGCCGCTTATCGAAGAACGAGACGCATTGCTTACAGAACTGAATGATGTGCTGCAAACATCGCAACCCCTCTCGTACATCGAATGGAACCGGCTGGTAATTATCCATTTCCAGGGCAATCGCATTCTGGAGAATCTGCTCGGGTTCCGCTCGCAAGCAGCGGTTGCATGGGCTGATAATGCGCGCGCGCAAGCGTTCATCCAGCGTGTCAGCAGCACCGTCAGACAACCCTGGGCAGAGCACCTATCCGAAACGGCATAAGTGGCCGTCTGCGTGCTCAAGAGTACGCAGACCCTATGAGTGTTGCGCGTAAGGCGGATGCCGCCACCATCGCCGGACTATTCATTGCAGCTGCCGGGCTCCTGCTGGGGCTGCATTTCGAAGGCATTCAACTCTATGATGTCGGCCAATTGACGGCAGGTCTCATCGTCGTCTGCGGGACGGTCGGTGCGGTGCTGATCAGCATGCCGATGCATCAGACCCGGGAAGCGCTGAAGATGATTCCCGCGATGCTTCACAGCACAATCAAGCGCGATGAGGACGTCATCGCCAGCGTTATCGGGTACTCGCGCGTCGCCAGGCAGCGGGGGTTGGTAGCACTCGAACAGGAGGCCGCCGAAGCTGACGACCCATTCCTTCGCCGGGCTATTCTCCTGGCATCTGACGGTGTCGGCGTCGAGGCGATGAAGCATGTTCTTGAGGCGGAAATCTCCGGTCTGAAGGCCCAGGCTGAAAGCGCAGCTCTGTTCTATGAGACGGCGGCCGGTTATGCCCCCACGCTCGGCGTCGCCGGAGCCGCTATCGGGCTGGTGCAGGTGATGAAGCACCTCGACCATCTCGAACAAGTCGGTATGGGCGTTGCTTCCGCATTCGTCGCGACCATTTATGGTGTGCTGCTCGCGAATCTCGTGCTGTTACCGATTGCCACCAAGATTCGAGCGCGTGCCGATGCGCGCATGCGTGCTTGTGCGCTGATTCGGGACGGCATGTTATCGATCGCCATGGGCCTGAATCCAAGCGTCATCCGAATGAAACTCGAGGCGTTGGCGCAAATACCGGAATCGGCACCGGCACGCCCGGCGCGAGTTCGGACAGCGGCATGACAGGCATGCTGCTGCGAGGGAATAACCGGGATCGATGGCTGCTCAGCTATGCCGATTTCATCACCGTTCTGTTTGCGGCCTTCGTATTGATGTATGCAGCGGCCAAGGCGCGCGAGCATACCGGTCCATTCCGTGCCGCGGCGACCGTTCAGCGGACTCCGGTCGCGACGGTTGAAACAGCCGGTGTGCCTCCCCAATCCAATCTGCTCACCGACTTGCAGAAGAGCCTGAAACTCGAGCAGCAGAATGGGGTGCTGACGCTTTCGGTCGACCAGCGCGGCATTGTGATTGCGCTCGATGACAAACTCTGTTTCCGGCCTGGCGAAGCCGAGATTCAGGCCGCTGCCATTGACATGTTTACTAAGGTTGCGGGGATCCTGTCGCGCCATAACAACCGCATTCTGCTCGAGGGGCATACGGATTCCGTGCCTATCCATAACGCCCAGTTCCGCAGTAACTGGGAGCTTTCGACCGCTCGCAGCATCGCCGTCATGGAGCTGATGGAGCGCAGCGCGGGGATTCCGGGCCAACGCTTCCTGATCGGTGGATCGGCTGATAATGCGCCGGTCTCGAACAACGAGACGGAACAGGGAAGAGCGCATAACCGCCGGGTGGAGATCGTGGTTCTGGATACCCCGCCGGCAGATTCAGCGGCGGCCGAACACCCGGCCGCGGTCGCTCACTAGCGTCGAACTCAGTAGCGAACCAAATTACCGAACGAACTCGATTATTCAGGAACCCGCGCAAAACGGGCACGGCCTCAGGCGCGCCCCGCAAAGAGCCTCGGGTTTCTTTCCCTGACTCGGGGCGCGCATCCGTGCCCTTTGCGCTACTCGTGACATTTGTCGCATAATATAGGACAGGTGTCGCTAAATCATGTCAAGCCGGGAACTCGAAACCATTGCCGCCGTTCGCAAGGGTCTGCCTGCGGCGGAACTCGAAAAACTCGTTCGGAAGCTGGCGATTGAACGGACGGTTCTGCTGAACGTGCTCGGGATCTCGGCGCGCACGTTGCAGCGAAAACAGCATCGTCAGACGACATTAACCCCCGCTGCCTCGGACCGCCTGGCGCGGGTGGAACGCATTTATCAGCTCGCGAGCGAGGTTTTTGCCGACGAAAGTACGGCAGCTGAGTGGCTGAAGCGCCCGAGCCGCGCCCTGGATGGCCGGCGTCCGATCGAACTGCTCGATACCGACGCGGGGACGCAAAGTATTGAGCAGGAACTCCGGCGCATCCAGCATGGGTTCGTTTTTTAGAGGCGCAAAGGGCGCGGCTGCGCGCCCTTTGCGTGCGGGCTCTTAATAATGTTGCGCCTGTGGCGGCTCTATTCCGAACGGTACGGGCCGGGCCTCGACGGGATCGGCGGCACGTTTGCGGATGGACGCTGGCATCGCCGGGGCGATCGCATCGTTTACTTCGGCCTGACGGCCGCCATCTGCGTGCTCGAGCGGCTGGCGCATACGGACGCGGATCTGCTCCCGCGAAATCTGCGCTTGGGTGCTTTTGTCTTTGATCCGGCGCCGGCCGTCGATGTCGCGGAGCCGCCCGGCGGGTGGGCTCAGGATGAAGCTGTAACGCAGGGCATCGGGTCAGATTGGGTTCGTTCGGCAAAAAGCTGCCTGCTGGTTGTCCCGTCGGTGATTGTTCCGGAGGAGTCCAATGCCATGCTGAACGCATCGCATCCCGATGCAAAGTTGCTGAAAGCCGTGAGCAACCGGCCATTTTCGTTCGATCCGCGGCTGATTGAGTAGCCGCGCGGCGTTGCGAGATCTGGGAGCGGGGTGGTAGCGGCAACTGCAGCGCTGACTGCGCCAGTTTAGCTAGTCAAAGCTGCACGATTTCAGTTGCGCGCGCTGCAGGCCTGCATCCACTTTTGCTGGATATTGCGAATACACATGATTCAGGCGTTCCGTAATCGTGTTCGCATCGTACTGTTTTAAGAACTGTGCAATCGCTTTGGCATACAGTTCGCTTCTCGATACCCGAAGGCGGCGAGCGGCTGCTTCCGCCGATCGAAAAAGATCGTCAGGCATTGAAATAGCGGTCTTCACACCGGCAGTATAACTCACGTTATACCGCGCCCGGTAAGTCAGGGACTTACGGGATTACGTACGTGAGTTCCCGGGAGAAGCGGAGCTGTACGGGATTTGAGTAGGCGTTCGAGACCGGAAGCAGCGTATTTTCGTTTCCATGCGGAACGAACAAATAGCCGACGAAGACGTGCGCCGATGGATTGCTCAAAGATATGAGAAAAGAAGGACGCCTCATGTTTTGCGACAGCACGGGGTCACTTGCGAGATCCGGCAACCTAATATGCAACGCCGGCCCCCAGAGGTGAAACAGGCCGATACTAAACCAAGGCATCGTGGGCCAGGTGTCTTCGTGCTCGGAAGTCGTCACGCGGCCACCCATATACGTGAACTCTGCCAGCAAATCGGGCGAAGGAAGGTCTTGCGGATTGAGAATCGTGATGTCAACGTCAACAACAGCGGCACGAACGCAGGGCACATCGGCGTACAGATGCGAGATGTCAATAACAGGGAGCTCGACCTTCTCGACCCTGCAACCCGGCTGATAGATCCAGGCCGTTAACGCCTTAGCCTGTCTGCCATCGGTTTCGAGGGGTATGCTCACAGGGTCACTACTCGGAACCAGCATGGAGCCTCCTAACTCGCCAGTTACTGAGTGCGGAAAGTCCCCGAATAACGAGTAAACAACTTGCACCTTCTGCGCGTGCTGCGAGAAACGAAGCTGGTAAGTCAAGGACGAACTGGTTTTCCCTGCTATTACGTGGGCCGCGATTGCGAACAAACAGCCGGCTGCGAGGATCAGGGGATAGCGAGATGCCGCACGCATGTAAATGTCTGAGGGCGACGAGCGGGCCCTTTGATCGGAGCTAACATCGAAGCTAAGGTTGTCTCCGTAACGCATACCAACGGATAATCGTTTCATGGCTGCCGCCTTCGAAGTCACGTCCCGGCTTTTCGAATCCGGCCGTACGCTGATCATTCGACCAGCGGAAGATGAAGACGCAAATGCGCTTTTCGAGCATCTTTGTGAGGAGTTCGGCGAGCCGAACCGTATTGAGCAGGACTCGGACGGTAACATCTATATCATGCCGCCGCCGGGCGGTGAAGCATCGCACCAGAATGCGGATGTTTTAGCTCAGCTGCAATTGTGGTCCAAAACAGACAAACGCGGAGTTGCGTTCGATTCCAGCGTCATGTTTGTCCTGCCTAACCGTGCAAAGCGTAGCCCGGACGGCTCCTGGGTGTCTCTGCAGAGACTGAAGGCGCTGCCTCGCGAAGAGCGGCGCCAATTCCTGAAGCTAGTGCCGGAGTTCGTGATCGAGATCAAACCACCAAGCGACCGTTGGCCCGAACTACAGAACAAAATGCTCGAATACCGGGATAACGGCGTACTACTCGGCTGGCTCATCCACCCGGAGAAACAAATTGTTCTCGTTTACCGGTATGGATGCGAAGATGTCGAAGTTGTTCGCGGCAGCCAGATCGTAGGGGAAGGGCCGGTATCCGGGTTCGTTCTCGATCTCGAAGCAGTTTGGAAGGGATTAGACTTCTGAGGCTGAGGAGCATTGCGGCACGGAATCCGGTTGTCTTCAGACAATCTGGTAAGCCGTACGAGCAACATATGCACTGTGGACAGGTGTCGGTATATTTGTCGCAGTACTCGGGTCGGCTTCGACAACATTCGTCGTTCAGGGGTCACAATGAACCTGACTACAGTCATGGGCCGTGTCAGAAAAGTAAAATACCGCCGGGCAGCGTGTACGACTGCTGACCGGCGGTCTTGTTTAGCTCAGTTCGTTACCGAGCGTTAGTGATTAGTGCTGCAGGAGCGAGAGCAACTGCTGCGGAGCGGAGTTGGCCTGCGCGAGAGCGGCGGTACCGGCCTGGACCAGGATCTGGGCCCGGCTGAGATTGGCTGCTTCCTGGGCGAGGTTGGCGTCGCGGATCTGCGATTCAGATGCCGCTTCGTTGGTGACCTGCGAAGTTGCCAGGCTGACGGCGTAATTCAGGAGGTTTTCTCCCTTACCGACAGCGGCCTGAGCGGTACCGAGGTTTTGGACCGCAGACGCCAGTGCGTTGACCGCCGCCTGAGCGCCGGGGATGCTATCGATAGCGGCGTTTGCACCGGTACCGTTTTGCGCCGCGGTGCTGACGCCACCGGTTGGAGCTGCGATGCCCGTTCCGTCGGCCATCGAGCTGACCTCCACCTTGAAGTTCTGAGTGGTGCTCTGGAACTTGATGGATTGCGTGCCGTTCAGATTGTCTTCCTTTACTGCATACACGCTTTGCAATGTGGAATCGTTTGACTGCTGTAAGGCGGTATTGATTGCGTTGATCGCGGAGTCGATATTCGCGCCATTCGTCGAGGTCGAGTTGTTCTGGAGCGAGATGGAGAGCGAGTGAGCTCCACCACTGTTGTCGTTAGCGGTAATCGAGACGGACTGGCTGTCACCACCATTCGCGAGAGCCGAGAAGTTCATCGCGCTGGAGGTATAGGCGCCTTGGGAGTCGACACGGCCCACCGTGGGCGCTGCGCTAACTGTAGCCCCGGCGTAGCTGCCGCCCCCGATTCCGAAACCGAGATTCGCGGTGCCACTACCACCAACACGGAAGTTACTGTTGTTTGTGGACGTGAGGGTTAGGGCGTTGCCTCCAGTGAGCGAGGCTTTTAGTCCTGCGCCGCTCAAAGTGGAGTTCGCGGCAACGGCGGCATTGATCTGGTTCTCTGCGTCCGTTGCAATGGCCGAAGCCGAGTTGCCCTGTCCGCTTTGACCCACCGTCAAGCCGAGGGTAGAAAGTGTTGCTGTGCTGGAACCGTCAATCGTTACCGCGGAGGCGGCTCCGGTAGTGTTGGATACGAGTTGGAGTGCAGAACTCGCGCCCGAACCGACAATGCTGGCGGTTACGCCAATGCCCGCTGTTCCGTTAATCGCACTCACAACACTGGCTAAAGAGGTAGCGCCGGCGCCGAAAGTTACGGTTTGTGGTGAGGAAGCACCGTCAACATCCAGAACGAGTGTCTTGGTATTCAATCCAGCGAGTGCGCCGGTACCGACGGCAGAGCCGGTCACGTAACCGGAAGCATTCTTCAGGTTCACGTTAATGGCTGTGGTTGCGCCGCCGTTCAGAGAAACATTCAGCGTGCCGCTTTGTCCGAGCGCAGATGTAGTCGGGATCGCACCGTTTCCTGTGATGCTCGAGTATTGGAACGCATTGGCTGAGGAGGTATTGGTTGTGAATGAACCCAGGCCGAGCACATTGTTTGTGTCGCCGGTCACCGCAACATTAAACTGCTCGCCCTTACTATCGGTGAACACCAGATTCTGTCCATTGCTGCTGGTAGTAACCGAAACGCCGGCCGCACTGAGCTGACTATTGCCATGTACTTTCGAAGCGAGGTCCGCGAGAACATCCGATACCTTGGTAGACCCGGCTACCGTCGGATTTAGCGAAAGCGTAACGGGACTGGCCATGCCAGCGCCCGAGAACTGCACCTGCATGTTGTCGCTGCTGGTAACCACTGCGGTGGTCGAGGTCCCGGCAGTGAGACCCAGTGTCGAGTAGGCGCTGCTGCTGGTGGGAGTGTTCAGAGCTAGAGATTGCCCGGCCGTGTTGGCGGTCAGGATCAGGTGTCCGGAAGTATCCAGGCTGGCGGTTGCGGCAACAGAGTTCGCCTGCAACTGCGTATTGATCTGACTGACCATCTGCGAGGCAGTGTAGGTGCCCGCAGCAAGACTGATCTCTGTGGCCGAGCCGCTCCCAACTTGAACGTTGAGATCTGTGTTCACCGCGGCGCCGTCAGCGGTTTCTCCGCCCGAAAAGCCGGTTGCTCCGGCCAGCAATTCCGCACTGGTGCCGGTTGATTCGACAGTGATGTTCGAAGCACTACCCGTATTGGCGGTCGTGTCCGTCAGCACAAGTTTCTGATTCGGACCGCTGCCCGTAATGCTCGCTGTTACGCCGATGCTAGCGCCATTGATGGCGGTTTGGATACCGCTGAGTGAATTGGTGCCCTGGTTGATTGTGACGGTATGGTTCGTGCCATCAACGTTGAGGACCAACGAATCATTCACTGCGGCAGTTCCATTTGTGCTCGTCCCGCCGGATAACAGTGTTCTAACGTCCGAGCTCGAGGTGGCGTCAATTGCGACGGCGGAGCTGGCACCCGGCGTGTTCGACGTAATTACCAAGTGGCCGCTGCTGACCGAGGCCGTTACGCCGACGCCGGCAGTATTATTGATGGCGGTCATCAAGCCATTGACGGTTGTGGGAGCGCTTGCCCAACTGACGGTCTTTTGCGTGCCATTTACGTCGAGGACCAGCGTATCCGAATTCTGTAGATTTGCGCCCGATACATTGCCATCTGTCAAAGCGACCGAGAAGTTTCCCGCGGTGGCCGCGGTACCCAGACCGTGGCCGCCATTCAGCGATGCGATATAGGCATCGGCGACTGTGTTCGGCGCCGTCAGGACTGCCTTTGCTGAGCCACCGGCTGAGATTGTTGTAGATGAACCGAGCACGGCGCCGACGATGGTTGAGTTATTGGCTGTCGCGCTGGCGCCAGTTACTGTCGTGTTCAGAGAAGCGCCGGTTGATCCGACGGAGAAGTTGCCGAGCAGCGCATTCGCCATTTGATCACCCGCTTGCACCTGGAATGCTGCGTTGCTCGAGCTGAAGGCGAGCTGCTGACGGCCCTGCGCGTCGGTTACTACCGAAGCCGAGATGTTGGCATTCTTGAATGCCGTCGCATACTGAGTCGAGCCATTGCCCGCGCTTTGAATCGCGGAGTTGATGGCGTTCGCCAGTGTCGTGGTATCGGTGACGCCGCTAAGGTTGACGGAGATGTTGACTTTGTTGGCATCGCCGAAGCCCGGACCCGAAAAACTAAATGAGGTAAAGCCTGAAGTTGCTTCGGAATTGGCATTTGTAGTATTTGCCAGAATGTCAGCAACGCTCGTCGTAGCCGAGCCGGTTCCGATATCTGTCCCGGCCTTGCCGGTGGCCTGCACACCCGCGAGCCCGAGGCTCTGCGCGTCGACGGCCGACTTGCTCAAATCAAGGTTGATGCTTCCGTTCACGCTGGCAGCTGCGCTGGTCGCGCCTTTGCCGCCGCCGATAAATACCGACAGACTCTGCGCATACTGGCCGCCCTGGTTCATACCGATCGACTGTGCCTGGCGCGTGATTTCGGAAACGACGCTCTGAAATTCATCGTTCAGCGTGTTGCGGTCGCCGGTGAAGGTGCCGGAGGCAGATTCAGTGGCGAGCGTACGTGCGCGATCGAGCAGCGTACCGATGTTGTTCATACCGCTATCGATCGTCTGGAGCGTCGCCAAGCCGTTGTTGGCGTTCTGAATACCCTGATTCAGCACTGCTTCGTCGGAACGGAGTCCGTTGGCAACCGCAAGACCCGCGGCATCGTCGCCGGAGTTTACGATGCGCAGACCCGAAGTAACTTCGTTAATCGTCTGCGACTGGAATTGGCTGCTCTTGGTCAGGTAATTCTGAGCCTCGAGCGAAGAAATATTTGTATTAATTGAAAACGACATTCTGTCTCCTGGAAGCCGGTTCGAGCCGGGATTCATTCCCAGCCAGCGGAAACTCCGCTCATGCTTCTTCCGCTGTTCTTATCGGCGGCTCCAGAAAGTTTGTTCTGAAATGTTAAAAAAATCGCGGCGGGCTGATGAGTTTATGCGCTTTTTTCTTCGCTTAGACCAATTACTTGGCGGTCTAGGGGAGATTCCGATAGAAGATCGCGCTCCGCTTCGCAGGTTGCGATTCCCGATCCGGAGCTGGAACGAATCTCGAGCTCCAGATTCCCATCGCCGTCCTCCCAGGTGAGGCGGTAATGATGCAGGAGGGCGGAATAGATTTGACAACAGGCTTGAGCGAAGTTAACTTGCTCGTCCACAGCCTGGAAAAAGCCATTCAGCTTGTGAACGCGATGCCTGAGCGTGTGCCACGGCGGAGACACAGCAATGACGTGAACGGTGGCACGCAAATTCGCTCCAAGATCAAAGAGCGCTTCCATTACATGTAATTTGGGGCTGGCGCCCACTACGATGAGATGCAGATTGGGCGACAGGAATTCGACATCCGGCAGAGCGCGTTTGAGGATCTCTGCGCGCGAGGCGCTGCCGGAGGAAGCGCACATCAACTGTTCTTCGGGGGTAACCTGCGTCGCGGTCAACAGGTCTTTTGGTCTTTGCAGGCGGGAGCAGGATTGGATCGCCACATCGAAGTCAGTGCTTAGAGTAGCGCTCGGTTCCGCCGGCAGACACAACAGGAATTTGGCGGTAATGGGATTGTCGAAGGTGATTTCTTCAACCGTGCATTGCTTTATGTACGTGCCGCCGGCCTTCAAGAAGAATCTGGTGGGAGGAATATTCCGGACTGTTTCGAGCGATTCGTTGTGAACGGTAGCGATGAAGGACCGGGGCTGTGGTTCCGATGCCTGGCTCAGAATCGCTACTTGAAGCGGACTCACCTCACGGGCGGACTTAAGTGCCTTCTTCATCTCACCCAACCCGCGCAGAGCCTGCCTGCGAACCAGGTCGTCCGTATCGCTCAATTGTCTGGCCAGAATTGGGGCAAAGCGAGGATCGCCTGTTCTACCCATAACCCAGGCGCCGGTGTTGCGAAATTCGGGCCGCGCGTCCTGCGCCATGTCCTGTATTAACGAGATTGAAGCTGTATCGCCGCGGCGATATAGTCCGAGGACAGCATTTCCGGCAACACGATTGTTTTCGTCCGTGACAGCACTATGCAGCAGCGGGGTCACGAAGGTTTCTTCGACTTCACACAGGCTTTCGATCATGTTGGCTCGAACGCGCGCGTCCGCTTCCTGGCCGAGGTCCTTAACCCAGTGCAGATGGGGCCTTCTACGGGCGATGAAGAGCGCGGCTTTGGACCGAAGCTTGGGATCGGGATGCCGAATAAACTTTGAGACGCTGAGGACCAGCCGGTCGCCTTCTGAGATGGCGTCAAGAATATCGAGGGCAATCAAAACTGGTTCGTGAAAGCGGTTGCTAAGCTCTTCATCCCTTAGACATTCGAGCAACATGGCATCGAAGCGCGGGTTCAGGTCTAAGAACTTTCTGGCGAGTGTAAGAGCTTCCTGTTTGGATTGCAGATAACTGTCGAGCAGGATCCCGATGAGATCGTGAATTTCTACGAGGCTTGCGACATATTTCAACGACTTCGACGGCGCACGCGTCAGCAGTGCACTGCGAACTTCAATGAGGAACTGTTGAGCACCGAGAGATGTCTTCAGGGCCGCGAGTTCTCTACGGGCACGCACATCGTCGTTGTCATAGCGATCGAGCAGGGAGTCGATGTTGTGCTCTTGGTGTGCCATCAGAAGTTTCTTAACTTCGCCTTACGCCCGATACTGGATGGGGCTCCGCTGTTCTTATCGGCTGGAGGAGAGACTTTGTGGAGGGATTGTGAGGGAGGGCTTGCGAGCGGTTGCGCGGTGGGATTGAAGGTTACTCGGGCTTTGGCCCTGAGAAGTTTTATGTAAGGTCCGTTTTCTGTGTTCTGGATGGGAGTGGGGTTGCCTTTCTGGACTTGAGAAAGGCGACTACAATGCTCAAGACTGTCCCACCCGTGATAACTGCTCCCGTCACAATCCGGGCAGTACTTGCTGTCGTGTATGCCAACCACAGACCACCGCCAATTGCTGTAATCGCAACCGCAAATGCAAAAATTTGCGCCCATCCTTGCAGACGCTGTTCCCGCTTCTGCAAGTCGTAATCGTAGTTCTGGCGGTTGGCTTCCAACTGCCTTTTGTGTTGCAGTTGGGCTACGACCTCTTGAATCATGATCGCGGCCGTTCCAGGCGCGATCTCATCGTAGTGCCGCAGCAGTTCGGCTTTTGGCAGCAGGTCAGGAATTGTGCCCGGTTGTGAGGATGCCGGTGTTTGGACTTCTTTATTGCTGGGAGTGGCCATGAGTGCGGGTCACATCTACAATGGCCCGGCCAACAGTTTCCCAAGCTGCTCTGATGTCTTCTTCGACTGTGCTTGTAGGCATGTATACTTCGCGCCGTCTACGCGGTGGGAAGATGTTGATCAAATTGCCGAAGGCTGAAACGAACGCTTTTAGCACAGGCGATTTCTGCAAAGATGGCTGTGCTGATCCGGGGTTCTTTATCTCTGGGTCTCCCGCACTCCAGGGTTTTTGCAGCGCTTCGAGCTCCTCTTTGGAGAGCCTGTAATCTACTCTGGCTTGAACTGCACCGGTTCCGGAATCAGACATGGGAGTAGCGTTCACGTGGTCCTCCCGTAGTAAGACGCACGCAGAGTTCCATGCTAGTACGAAAAAACGTATTGGGCAATGACACATGGCAAATGGTATTCCGGATTTGAATACAATAAAGCTCCTGTCACGCGCAACTCATTGAAGCTATGGGTTTTACAGCAAACGGTCAGTTTTGTGAATGGCTCACGGCGGGGCGCCGCAACGGGGGGATGAAAAAGGTTCAGAGAAGAGAGTTAGGATGCGGTCCAGCCGGGAGTGGAACAGAGGCCGGAGTCGGTCTGGAGCGTTAAGCCCATTCGGCCGGCCGGGCCTCGGAGTCGATGACGACAACCGGTATTTTCGTTCACAATTAGAAGCGCGAATGTATCAGAAGGTGAGTTACGGCGCCGATGCGAAGGCGTACATTCGGCTGAAATTATCGATGCAGGGCACGCTCTGGCGTATGGCCGCGCAACTGCCGATTGATGACGGTAATGTTGCCGGTTTTCTCCCTGCGATTCAGGATGCGAATGATCTCAAGTTTTTTGAATGGCATCTCCACAGCCGGAAGGTGATCGAGAAAGGATTGGACAAGGAATATGTCTGTGCGGAACGTAACTACATTGCTGCAATTTTAGACGAACAGAAGCAGGGCTTAGGCATTTTTAACGGTGGTATCGTTTACCCTGGCGGCAACATAAGGGCGGTAAATCTTGAGGACGTGCGGACGGTGTATTTCGTCAGGGAGCACTCGGCCGAGGAGGTGACGACGGAGGTCTATTATGTCGTGCAGCACGGCATCACACGAGAGCGGCTGGATTATTTTCTTGACAATGTCGTCGAGAGACTGCCGCGTATTGGTTTGATAACAACGATCGGACCGGATGACCATTTCAGAGCAGATCAACGCTTGAGCCAAGACATGTTGGCAAATCTGGTATCTGGCGCCAGATGTATCGTAGCTGGGGTATACGGAGGCGACGCGAATTTACTTTGGACGGCGCCGTCGGTTCTGCAACCACGCTAATCCCAAGACCTGCTCATTCCGGATCTTCACCGCCGCACGAGGAGGTTCGCATCGACAACGAGCGCTTAGCGAGCATGCCGCTTCTTGTCACGTGCGCCGCGGCGAATCTCCTTGTACTCTGCCATCAGCTTGTTTTCCGTCGCGCCCCATGATGCGATCATTTCATCCAATTCCTGGGCGGCAGCCTGCATCGCGGCCAGTTCCGCTTTCCGGTTCCGCCGTTGCGTAGGGATGTAGAATCCCAGCGTTTCGCCGCGCCTGGTAATTGCGAGCGGTTTGCCAGACTGAAGATAGTCAACCAGGTTTTCCCGGAATTCCCGGATGCCGACGGTAACGGTTTGCATATGGGTACCTTGTGTACGCATGGTAGCGCCGACGCGTCGGCAGACAAGACTTTGAACATTTCTACTACTTTGGGTTCGACTCGCATTGTGATACGCGGGAGGCGTAAACTTTATCTCGTGAAATCGCTTGTCCGCATTGGCGCTTGGGCTGGAGCCTTTGCATTCTCCACAACCCTCTTCAGCCTGCTCTGCTGCTTCCGGGGTTCATTTCGCTCATTCACTTTCATTGTTCTCGTCACGACCAAGGTCGCATTTCCAGCCTGGGTCCTATTCATCCCTTTCATAGTCGGATTCAAGCACCTCGAGGGGCGACGGCTCTGGATCATCCTCTCGGCTGGAACTTTAATCGGCCCTCTATACCTTCTTGTCGTCGGCGTCATTTCGCAGTTAGGCCGCGGAGACGTGCAAACAATCTGGCAAGGTGATGGCATTGGCTTGGGTATATTTGGAGTCCTCCCCATTGCTCTTGGCATCTCGTTTGTTACTACCGCACTGTATTTGCTTGCGATGAAAACAATCAGTTACAGGCCATCGACGCGCGCGGCTTAAACTCGCCCGGGGAGATCTCGTGGCCAGCAGCTTCGTAGCGAGACACGTGGTCCGATTTTTGGATGGTACGCGCGTCCGGATCCGCTAATCACTAAGTCTTCGTTTCTCTTCGGAACCCACTTACATTCGTAACTACCTCAGGCGCGGAGTTTTCGCGGGAGCGTATGAGATATATACGGGCAGCGTGTATCTTAACCAGTGTCCTGACTGCATGCGTGGCGGCGATTCAATCGCAGGACTTGCCACAAGTGGGCCGCGAGGTTGCCATCGAGCGGCATCTCGAAGACGGCGAAGAGTTCGAACTGCCCATACCCGCGCTGATCCGGTACGGGAAGAAGCTGTTCGAAGCGCATTTCACCATTCAGGAAGGAGCGGGGCGGCCGCTCACGAAGGGCACCGGCGCGCCATTATCGGATCCAAGCAGCCCGCTGACGTTTCCACGCAATAACAACCGCATTTCCGGGCCGGAGTCGAATTCATGCGCCGGTTGCCATAACCAACCGATCTCCGGTGGAGCAGGCGATTTGTCGGCCAATGTGTTCGTCGCCGGCCAGCGCTTCGATTTTGCGACGTTCAACGGAAGCGATGTTACTCCTACGCGGGGCGCGGTGGATGAGCGCGGCAATGCCGTCACGCTGCAGTCCATTGCGGACAGCCGCGCGACTGTGGACATGTTCGGCGCCGGGTACTACGAAATGCTTGCGCGCCAGATCACGGCGGATTTACAACGCATTCGAGACACGATCCCGCCGGGCGGTCAGGCGACATTACGTTCAAAGGGGATCTCATTCGGTCTTCTCGCGCGCAACACGGATGGGAGTTGGAACACGGCGCGTGTGGAGGGACTGCCGCCGCAATCGCTTGCCTCTGCGGATGCGCAACATCCTCCGAGCTTGCTGATTCTGCCGTTTCATCAGGCCGCGAGCACGGTTTCCCTGCGCGTGTTCACGAACGACGCCTTCAATCAGCACCACGGCATGCAGTCGACCGAGCGCTTTGGCATCGGGACCGATCCGGACGGCGATGGTGTTGTGAACGAACTGACGCGCGCCGATATCACGGCAGCGACGCTCTTCCAGGCGACGCTTCCGGTTCCGGAGCGAATTATTCTTGAGAATCCGATTCTTCGCGAAGCGGCAGCGCAGGGCGAAAAACTGTTCCAGCAGATTGGCTGCGCGACGTGTCACATTCCCGCGCTACCGCTCGACAACAAGGGCTGGATCTATACGGAGCCGGGACCGTACAATCCGCCGCAGAATCTGCAAGCGGGCCAGGCGCCGACGATTGCCGTGGACTTGAGCAGCGACGATCTGCCGCAGCCGCGGCTGAAGCCGGTGAACGGAGTGGTGATGGTGCCGCTCTACACCGATTTCAAGCTGCACGACATATGCAGAAGTGCAAGCGATCCCAACGTTGAAATTCTGAACGCGAATGCAAAGGCCGGCTCGGAGCTTTTCTTCGCAGGCAACGGGAAGTTTCTGACGCGCCGCTTATGGGCGGCCGGAAGCAAGCCGAACTACTTTCATCACGGGCAATTTACGACGATTCGTGAAGCGATCCTCAATCATTTTGGGGAGGCGGTCGCGTCGCAGCGGTCGTTCTCTTCACTAAACAGATACCAACAGGGCAGCATCATCGAGTTCTTGAAGACGTTGAAAGCAGTTCCAAGAAACCAGCAGTGAACAGGAGACGTATGAGGAATCGAGCATTAGTTGTAGTGACGGCAATAACGAGTGTTGTGATAGGCGCCCGATCGGATGCGGCGACACCTTCCAACGGCAACGATCGCCAGCTGCCGACGGTGTACACGCCGACGAAGATGAACCTGTACACGTCGTACTGCGGCTTATGGCGGACGGATGCGTCGTATGAGAGTACGATCCGGCTGAGCAACCAGCTCGCGATATCCGGCATCGACGCAAACGTAACCTTATTTATGGCGGATGGGACCGCGTACGCGCTGCCGCTTGTACACCTGGACAAATCGGGCGTCTCCACGGTGGATATCAACGCGGCGCTGGCGGCGGCCCCGGACAGCGTGCGGCCGCACCTATCTTCTTACGGCAGTGCGTCGGTTTCGTATAAATATGATTGGCAGGGCGTGGTGTACGCCTTCATGAGTATTTTGGACATTCCCCGCAGCCTGCAATATAGCTATCCATTCATGTTTCCAATGAACGGAAGCATGCAAATGGACGCGAAGAGTAAGGCGATGCCGGCGATGACGACGGAAGAAGGGCTGATATGGCGCTATAGCAGGCAGTCGGACGCGTTCCTTTCGTTTGCCAATACGTCAAATCGCCCGATCAATACGGATATAACGGTTTTGAACGGCGACGGCGAGGTATCGCAGGTGCGGCATTTCAGCGTGCCGGCGATGAACACCGTCTTAATCAACCTGGGGCTCGGGAAGGAGGAACCCGGGCTCGGAGCGGAGGACGAGCTTGTGCGGCGAACTCCGGCAGGAGTGCGGGTGAGCTTTGATGCCGACAGCGACAGCCTGCAAATTGTGGGCGGCATTGAAGACGCGAAATACGGATATTCGGCGAATCTGCCCATCGGACCGGGCCCTGATCCGGCGAAGGCCGGTGATGCAACGACGAATTCGTTTGCGAGCGCGGGTGTCATGGTGGGAGCACAGGATCCGATGATGGGCTTTCCGGAAAAGCTGCGCTTTGAGCCGTATGCGTACTTCCGGAATGCGGGTACGCGCGCGCTCCAGCTATCCGGGAAAGTGTTTTATGTGCGCGGCGGCAAGACGCAATCGATGGATCTGCCGGTGCTCGAATTACGGCCCAATCAGGCGCGCAAGTTAGACGTTGCGGACGCCATCCGTTCCTTGGGATTGAATGGAGCAGTAACGCTTGCGTTCTCCTATCAGGGGCAATCGGGTGCGTTGCTGGTATCGACGGGATCGGTGGATCAGAGTGGGAATTACGTATTTGCAGTCATGCCGCGCGCTACCGGGCAAAGCGCGAGTAAAAGCTCGATCTTCTGGACGACCGCGAACGGCTTCGACACCATGTATTCGGTCTGGAACAGCCAAGACGAACCACAGGACGTTCTGTTCACATTTCAGTAGGGAGACGGCCAATCATACACGTACCCGCTGCACCTGGAGGCGCATGCGTCGGCGATGGTGGATGTAAAACAGATTCAGAATATGGCTGTTCCCGATGCGAAAGGGACGGTACTGCCTTTAACGGCGACGCGCGGTAGTCTGGTGATTACGGCCGGCAGCGGAAAGAGAGCCGATGCGATGCACATCGTGGTGAACAGCGGAATTTACAATCCGCAGACCGCCACATGCGGCTACGGCTGTGAGACCTGCAACGGTTGCACAGGCTTCGGCATTACGCCCGATCCGTTTAATCTCTTCTTTGGGGCGTTCGGGCAACTTAACTCGAACTGCACCTGGTCGAACGGCAGCTATGAGTATTACACGGGATCTTCGAACTGGACGTCTAACAATACGGGCGTGGTGACGGTGAATTCTCAAGGATCTTCCTCGCCCGGAATGGCGCACGCGCAGGCGGCTGGCAGCACGTATGCGAATGCATATTTTTCTGCCCCAGTGAATATGGGGCAGATTTGCGCGGAGATGCCGCTGCCGGAGTGTGGGTATACGCAGGCGGAGCCGAGTACGCCGGCGACCGTCTACAGCGTTACAATCAATTCGGCAGATATCACACAAAATTCGATCTCCGTCACACTCAGTCCAAGTGGCGCTTCGGGTGCCCTGTATGTGGAGCTGGATAATACGGGAGGTGGTACTTATGACTCGGTCGATGGCACTAACGTATCGGGCGGTACGTCATCGCAGCCTTTCAACCCGCCGGACATCCCGAAGGGAGAATACACGCAAATAACGGCGGTCTGGGTTCCCAGCGACAGCAGCAATTCCTATGCAGCGCAATATTCCTATCACTTCAAGGCTCTCGGCACATACCTAAATACCTTCTACAATACACCTGATGAAGCGGGCTGCACGGCTCGTCCGGAGTCGTTTCTGTACGATAGCGGCAACTGCTCAAGTGTAAGTACGTGCAAGGGTAGCAACGGCTCCGGTAGATCCGACTTCCTGAACCAGTTAGATATCAATGGGAGCGGCATTTCCCAATCCCTGGGTCTCCTATCGCTGGAGTATTACTGTAGAGCGAACAACTATCGGCAAGTGCCAGCGCCATGTCCCTATTGCGGGGGAACGCTAACATCGGGTGTTTCGTTAGCTATTAGCGCAAGCAACCAGGATGGTCTTCAGTGCGGAAACAACGTCTACGTGTATGGCATTGGAACCGGAACGGTTGCGGATCATGGCGGTGGCCTCTCTGGTAATCAAATCGACCATTACGAGCAGACGAACGCATGTACTGCCAACATCGGGACGCCAACAAATGAGCCAGCATTCCTGTTGTACTAAAACCTTCCTGTTTGCGGCGATGTGTCTGGTCGCCGCCACGTTGTTCGTCGTGCTGGTTCCTGTATTCGGGACTGGGATGGCGTTCGATTTGCCAGAGTACACGGTTGAAGTCGCGGAAGCAGGAAGCTCAAGTGTAGCCGGCGCTTTCCCCAAACTGCTACTTACAGTTCTGGACAAGTATACTGGCTCATATCGACGAATCGAAATAGAGAATGGATTGACGGCGGTGGCCCGAGTATTCTCGCCGGTACCGGGGCGGCTAGTGGCAATCGGGCCACTTCAAGGAGGAGGAGCCGTATTCAGCCTCATGGAGCTTAACAGTGCGGATCTTGTAGATACTGTTTGGGCATGGGATTACGCTATATCTCCGAACAACAAGTATGCTGCGTATGAATTCCGCTATCCCCCTCACGGGCTGCCGGCATTTCGCAGCGCGGTTCTACTGCTCTACGATTTCAGCGTGTCGCCGAACGAAATTCCGCGGGTGGGAACCGACAGAGCCCGCAAGGGATTTATTTTGTACCCCGCAGAGAACCGCGAAAAGGATGCTTACCAGGTTGCTTCGCAGGGATGCTGCGGCGGATCGGGAGAGGCTGCAGATTTCGGAGAACGTATATTCACATCACCGATTGCCTGGGACGAGGACAGTCGCAAGATTGCTGTGGTCGAATCTTTTAAGCACGAGTCATACCTGATCGTTGTTGATATCGCGGGTGGGCCGTTTCGGCCTGTTGTGACCCAGATAAAACTGGACCTGCATCTCTTTGAAACGGAGAGGGGTCTGCCCGATACAGAACTGCCGCAGCAGGATAGGCAGTTCAATCTCCTGATTCGGGAACTCGTTTTCCAAAGTTCGCAGGAGTTGGTCCTTAGATCGCGAAACGGCGGCCCCTTCGCCGAGAAGACCGTCTCAATATCTTTGCCGGATCAAAAGCAGGCAATTCTCAAGGAAACACTCTCTCCTAGCCGACTGACCCCTCCTCCGGGCATGCCATACATTCGTCTCTCGGGCATGGTTGAGGAGGCAGCGGCAATCTTTGACCCGAAGCCTTCTAACCCAACAGGGGAGGTCGGCACAGTATCGTGCGATCTTTTAATCTCACCCGACGGCCATGTATTGGACGTGAAAGCGGTAAGCGGCCCCCAGAGCCTCGTGTCCGCCGCTCAGACCACCTTGGCGCAGTGGACTTTCAAACCCGTCATGCTCGCAGGGCGTCCTGTGGCAGTACTCACGAATATCGACATCAACTTTGGGGGTGCAAAATAATTATTACTTGCTCCTCCGTCGCTTGGTTGAATTCCTAGTCTCACATCTGATATTTGCACCCTGGTCTGGTCTGGCAGCTATGAGCATTACGCCGGTTCGTCCAGCCTGGACGTCTAACCACATAAGCGTGGTGACGAGCCATTCGCAGGAGTCTTCTTCGTCGCCTGGACACCCCAACGCCGTCGCCCATTAACCACCAAGATCCTTACTTTGACAGTCAACATGGACTGCGGTTTCTTCAACCGGCAGGGCACTGATCGGTATCGGTCGATATAGCGTCCGGATTGTTGCATTCGTGACTAAAAGTCTATTGACGTAACCCCGCAGTAAAGCTATTCTACTTACATTTCAGTTGGGGAAAACGCTGAGTGGTTTGACTTGGCAGGGGATTTGTGCAGATGGATCGCTGTTATCCGATTGCCATTGTATTTCGAGAGTTGTTGCATGACACAAACTCCATGCTCCGCCGCTTGCAGATGTTGGCTGAGTGCCGCGATGTCCATGGCGTGTACCGGCACGAGCGATTAGAGCAAGTACTGGCGGATGAGGTAAATGGCGCGTGCGGTATTGCTCATAATCTGATCTGGAGCGACTGGGCCCGGTTTTCGCTCGAACAGCAGCGTATCGATTTGATCGAGTATCTGCGCGGTTTTCCGAAGCCCTCCGAAACGCTGCTTGCATTCAATTCGGAAACTCCGATGTTTCAATAGGCGCCGACGGATGCCCCGGATGAGGAACGGCAGCTCGCGGTGTCAAATTTCAGTGTACTTGTGGGCCTGCTGTGCCGAACCTATTTAGCGGACGTTCTGAGCGAGACCGAACAGGATTCGAGCGCAGTAGGTGCTCCGGTTATGGCCGACATACTGGCGCTGATTGAAGAAACATATGCCCAGCCGGCATTTTCAGCGCTGTCCATCAGTAAGGCACTGGGCTTGTCGGAGCGGCACATGCGCCGGATGTTGAAGACGCATACGGGGGTGTCCTTCGCGATCTATGTGAGGCGCTTGAGAACCAAACGTGCAAAGGATTTGCTGATCGGCTCCGGGGAGTCGATCAAGGCGATCGCCGGGGCAGTGGGTTATCGCCACTCTTCGTCGTTCATCAAGTATTTCAAGATTGAGACGGGGCTCGCGCCGGACCAATTCCGACGGCAGTGGGCAGTGACGTAATAAGGATGGGGTAACAGCCGAGCGGTGCATGGTGATGGCAGAATACTGGTGCCCGCACCCGCAGTTACTCGTTTGGACGATTGCGAAAGAGCGCACGAAAGCCTTCCTGCTCGAAATGCCGATCGTTTGTGAGAACTTCCATTATGCCTTCGCGTCGCATAGCGGTCATCGAAATACAATCGGTCATGCTGTAGCCCTTATCGGCCCGCTGGCAATACAAGTCGAGTCCCAATAGAAACGCCGCTCGGCTCTCTGGAATTACCCGGAGGTCAGGGGCGTCCAGCAGCGTGCGGACAGTGTGGCAGGCGCGCTTTCGGAGATGTGCATCGGCAGAGAAAAACGTCAGAAATTCCGTCAGCACGGCATCCGTGGTCACAATTTTCGTTTGCGTCACCTCCTGTGTGTGTGCCAGCGCGAAGCGATAATGGGGATCTGCACGATTTGTGAGTGCGACCCAGTAGAAGGTATCCGCAAAGATCTCCCTCACGGCTCTCGCTTGGGCAAGCCGTAGACATAATGATCGACTTGAGTGGCGCCGTCGGCGGGCAGTTTGGCCTTCGCCTCTTCGGGCAAGTCGTCCCAAATTTCGCGGATCACGTCCGAGATATGCCGTCGCGCAGGTTCACCTGGACAGGTCGCGCCTTCGAGATCCTGATCGAGCACCTGCTCGGCATATTGCTCGGCCGAGACACCGCGGGCCCGCGCCTTCGCTTTAAGCGCGGCTTCTTTGTCCTCGGCAAGGTGAATGGTTAAAGTCATTGCTGGGTCTTTTCACGTGCCGTGCGGCGAGTTTCTTTGTGGTCTGACATCAATTGGTTTTCCGTCGGGACGCCCCACAGGCAATCGTTTCATCTTCACGCGTACGCTCCTAGGATACGCTGTCGCGGTGTGCCGCCGGGGCAGTGGGTTATCGCCACTCTTCTTCGTTCATCAAGTATTTCAAGATGGAGACGGGGCTCGCGCCGTGCCAATTCCGACGGCAGTGGGCAGTGATGTAGTGAGAATGGATAGCAGGCGGGCGGTACATGTTGATGTGCCTGTGGCACGGTGCCCGGCGGCTTGAGAAAGCGCTCTCCGGGTTCACCGCCGACCAAGCCTGAAAGAACGACTTTTACCTGGGCCTTTAGCCGTCGCCTGCAACTCTTCGCGAATGATGCGCCGCAGCGTGCCCTCGAATTTTGGGGCTTTGCCTTCGATGTACTCGCGCAGCGCATTGTTCAGCAGCGTTTGATAGCCGACGCGTCCTTCGTGCTTGTCCGCCTGCTCGCCGAACCAGTCGTAAATGTCTTCGTCGATGCGGATGGTGATCCGAATCTTGCCGGGCTCGACTGGCGGCTGTGGAAGCAGCCGACCGTTTCGTCCAGTCCGCCGCAGTTTCGTGAGGTCGAGCTTGTCTGGGAGCTCGTACGCATCGTTTTCGCGCTGTACCTGTTCGAGTGTCTTTGCTGTTCGTTTGCTCATTCCTGGAAGTACTCCGTTTCCTCTTCCTGTTGCGCTTGCCGTGTTTTCCGTGCTCGATGCGCCGCAGTCCAGGACGGATGTTGTCACAGCGCGGCGCGGAAAACGAACAGTCGCCAAAGTTAGCGGCGTGTGATCTGAAGTTCAATGCTTTGCCGGAGACGGGAGAACAAGTCATCCTCAGCGATCCCGCTGGCGTCGCCTTCGTCGATTGCAGCCCGGATAGCAGCCAGTTTAGCCTCATTCTCCTGTTCATCCCGTTCGAGCTTTCGGAGCGCTGCGCGAATGACCTCGCTTGCATTTTCGTAGCGTCCGCTCGACACTTTCGCAAGCACAAATCGTTCCAGCTCGTCGGTCAGGTTCACTTTGCGTGTCGGCATACTTCCGTTTAACCATCCTAACGGGCTCGACAATGGTTGCCAATGCTGATTTCGGCTCCTGAAGAACGTGAGGGTTTTGCTTGACCACAATTTGCGGCATAGCCTGCGAACTAGTCTCGAAAATCTACTTCGCCCCGATAAGCAGAGCTATGTAACCGCGCACGGTATGGAGAAGTTCCGTGGGTCCCGTTTCGACATACTTTGCGGCACGGGCTTTCAGATCTACACATTTGACTTGGTCAGCAAGAACAACTCCGTGCACCTGGTAACCGTCTGGAATCGCAACCTCGAAGGGATAGCCTTTGACCTGAGTCGTTGTTGGACAAACAAGCGCCAGCCCCACCCGCGCGTTATATGCGGCTTCTGACACAACTAATGCGCGACGGAAACCGCCCTGCTCGTGTCCGAGAACCGGGTCAAAGTCAAGCTTGATCAAATCGCCCGGCTGGAAAACCCGGCGTTTACTCACCAATCCTCATTGCCTTTTGGGGGACCCCAATTTGTTTCAGCATGGCGGTTTGCTGGAGTCACCCGTGCAAGCAATTCATCGAGCGTAGGCAGTGCGCGCGTGGCGCGTACAACGATTACACCCGGTGCGTCCACCTCGAACGTCACCGCGTCCCCTTCGTGCAGGTTTGCTTTCTGCATGATGGATTTAGGAATTCGGATAGCGGGGGCATTGCCCCACTTCGCAACCGCAGTTTCTTTTGCGAGCGCCATATACCGCCTCTTATCTAGTATATACAATGTATCTACCTACGTCAATGTGAGACTTTTATTGCGGCGGCTTGCCAATGCTGATTTCGCCCACTGGAGAACGTTGGCGATGGTTTCTAAACTGCGACTGACAATCTGCCTGCGCCTAAAAGCTACGATTGAAGGAAGGAACGGATATGGCAACGTTGGATAGCTACATCGACTGGACGAGCTGCGAGCTGGTCGAGCGCGTTCCGGGCAAGGTCTCCGGCCGCCCGATCGTGCGCGGAACCCGCATTCTCGCGGATACGATCGCGCAGGACGCTGAGTTGGGTTCGTCCCTGGAAGAAATTCATGACAATTATCCCGACCTTCCCATGAGCGCCATTCAGCAGCTTATTTCCTTTGCCCGCTCACACCGCGTCGAACAGCGCGTGCCGTGAGGGTTTTGCTTGACCACAATTTGCCGCATAGCCTGCGGACTAGTCTCGGCAAACTCTGCGATCACGAAATCTTCACCGCTTCCTATATGGGTTGGGGTGACCTCAGAAACAGCGAATTGCTAACGGCGACTGAGCAGAAAGGTTTCGAGGTTTTCGTTACCGGCGATCAATCCCTTGTGCATGAGCAGAACCTCAGGGGCCGGCGTTTGGCTGTTATCGCTTTATCGGCAAACAACTGGCCAATTATAAAGAACCGTGTCCCAGATATTCTTGCCGCGATCGATGCCGCCACACCCGGTTCTTTTAACATGCTCAATTGCGGCGAGTTCAGGCGCTAGCGTGCTCAGCTCTGACCGTCCACTTTTCGACGGCGGTGCATTGACGCCTTCGGTTCTTTGACCCGCTAACTCCTTTCTTTTCTGTGCAGACGTTTGGTGCGGTGGCTGCATTGGGTTCCATCGCATGGTGGACTCGGTTTCGCGATCGCTCGAGAAATATATGGACGTGCTCGCGGCACGTCAGAAACTGGTCGCTTCCAACATCGCCAACGTCGATACGCCAGGGTACAAGACTAAAGATCTCGACTTTCAAAGCGAGTTCAATGCCATGCTGCAGGGTTCAAGTCCGAGTCCTGCGGCGCAGGAAGTCGCCGGGCTGCATGTCAAGAACGACGGCAACAACGTCAGCCTGGACCGGGAAGCGCGGCTGCTGAGCGAGAACTCGATCCGGTTCACGGCGGCGACAAACCTGATGAAACGCCAGCTGACCATGCTGAAATCCGCGATTCACGAAGGACAAGGCGGATGAGTCTCTTCTCCTCTTTATCTGTCAGCGCGTCGGGTATGAATGCGCAGCGCACGCGCGCCGAGCTGCTGGTGGAGAATCTTGCCAATGCGGAAACGACGCGTACTCCGGAAGGCGGCCCCTACCGGCGCAAAGACGTGGTGTTTCAATCCGAAGCCGTCGGTTCTCCGTTTGCGAGCGTATTAGCCGACGAGATGAACGGCGGTGGTTCGACGGGCGTCGGGACCTCCGATACGCTTATCGATCAACGCGACCCCGAGATGCGCTACATGCCGGGGCACCCGGATGCGGGACCTGACGGCTATGTCGCATTTCCGCGTTTGAATCCGGCGGAAGAAATGGTGGACCTAGTGAGCGCTTCGCGCGGATACCAGGCCAATGTGGCCTCCATGACCTCAATAAAGGAGATGATCCAGCGGTCGATCGACTTATTGAAGTAGCGACTTAGCTGAAGTAACTCCTCATGTCTTCTCCGATTTCATCCGTGCTGGGAGTATCGCCGTCGGTTGCCGTGGAACGGGTCACGTCCGCGTCGCAGACGAAAGGCGAAGGCTTCGGGTCTGTTTTGGAATCGGCCGTTCAGGGCGTCGAGCAATATCAGCAGAATGCGAATCAGGCGGTCCAGCAGTTCCTGCAGGGAAACGGCGAATTGCATAATGTGGCACTCGCGACGCAACGCGCCGAGATGGCTTTCGATTTAGGGCTTCAGATCCGGAATAAGATCGTTTCGGCCTATCAGGAAGTCATGAAGATGCAGCTTTGATGGCTAAACGAGCATGGCGCAGTTAAAGAAGTTACTCGAAAGCCTGTCGCTGAAGCAGAAGGTCTCCATAGGGGTTGCGGCCCTGGTGGTGATTGCGGCGATTTACGGCTTTACGCGTTTGCGCCATGAGCAAGACTTCAAGCCGCTGTATACGGGCGTCGCGGCTGAGGACGCGGCGGCCATCATTCAAAAGATAAAAGAAAGCGGAACCGAGTACCGGCTATCGGACACCGGAGGGGTAATATCTGTTCCATCGAGCAGGGTGGCCGAACTGCGCTTGGAACTTGCAGCCGCAGGCCTGCCGCGCACAGGGCGCATTGGGTTCGAACTGTTCGATAAGACGAATTTCGGTGCAACCGAATTTGTCGAACATGTGAACTACAACCGCGCGCTCGAAGGTGAACTGGAACGCTCAATTGGGACGTTGAATCCGGTGGAACAGGCGCGCGTTCATTTGACGGCCGCAAAAGATTCGGTGTTTGTGGAAGCGCGGGAGCAGGCGAAGGCGAGCGTGGTGGTGAAGTTGAGGCTCGGCTCGGTTTTAACACCGCAGAATGTGACGGCGATTCAACAACTGGTTTCAAGCGCCGTGGAAGGTCTGGACCCGGCCGATGTCTCGGTGGTGGATACACGCGGCAATCTGCTGAGCAAGCGGAAGGCGTCGTCGCAGGAGGATTCCTCCGATGCGGTATTTGAGCGCAAACAGCTGATCGAACACGACCTGCTCCAAAAGATCAATGACACGCTGGAGCCGTTGCTGGGGCACGATAAGTTTCGCGCGGGCGTGACGGTCGACTGCGATCTGACGACAGCGGAACAAAGCGAAGAGACTTATGATCCGACCAAGTCGGTGATGACGAATTCAAAGAAGTCGGAGGAAGTGACGACTTCGAATGCGACGGCAGGTATTCCGGGGACGGCTTCGAATCTGCCGCGGCCTCCGGTGCGCGCCGGCGGCCCGAGCAATATGACCACGCGCCGGACCGAGGACATCAGCTACGAATCGAGCCATGTAGTGCGGAAAATGCATATTCCGGATGGCGGTTTGAAGCGGATGTCCGTTTCAGTCCTGCTGGATCAGCGGATTCAGTGGGAAGGGAAAGGCAAGGCAATGCATGCAGTTCCGGTCCCACCGACACCGGAGACGATCAAGGCGGTACACGATCTGGTGGCCGGCGTCACCGGATTTGCGCAGGAACGCGGCGACCAGATCACGATCGAGTCGCTGCCGTTTGAAGCCACTTTGGAGCAGGTGGCGCCGCCGCAAGCAGCGCCGGCGGCTCCGGGAAAGAGCAAGCCGGGTAACTGGAAAGACTTACTGAAGGATCAGAAGATGTTGTTAATTGCCGCAGGCGCGGGCGCAGTGGCTATCTTGCTGTTGGCCGGTACGGGAGTGTTCTTCTTTATGCGCCGGGGCAAGAAGCGCCAAGTGAAAGACGCCGAAAAAGCGCATCCAAAGGCCGATTTGACAAAAACGGTAGAGGACGCCAAGGCCAAGGCTGAACTGGAAGCCGCAAATGCCGCCGACCAGCTGGAAGCGGCGCTGGCGGAGCGGATGGCGGAACAGCACAAGGCCGATATGGCGGCGCTGGCGGCACTGAAGCTGCCCACAGTTACGACGAAAAAGAGCGAACTGCTGACCAAGGAAATCCGCGAGAGCACTAAGAAAGATCCGAGCGTTTCGGCACATGTAATTCAGACCTGGTTGCACGAGGGCTAACGTGCACCGCGACAGAGCCCGGAAATGATACAAAACGCTCCCCCCGGCGCAGAACTGACGCCGGTAATGCGAGGCACAACAAAGGCCGCGATGCTGCTGATCCTGCTTGGGGATCAGGCGAGCGCCGATATCATCAAGCATCTGCCTGAGGACGATGTTCAGATGGTGACGCGAGAGATCGCGCGCATGAAGAAGATCCCTCCCGAACAGGCAGAAGATGTTCTGGAAGAGTTCTTTCAGATGACCACGGCGCGGAAATACGTGCTGACCGGCGGTCTCGATTACGCAAAGAGCGTATTAGTAAATGCATTTGGCCCGGACGCGGCCCGCAAGCTGATGGATCGCCTGATGAAGGCGATGGGCACTGACATGTCGAACTTCGACGCCATTCAGAAAGCCGACCCGCAGCAGCTGGCGAAGTTTCTTCACTCGGAGCATCCACAAACAATCGCGCTGGTGCTCGCGCACTTGAATCCGTCGCAGGCAGCGGCGCTGCTTTCCAATATGCCGCCGTCGCAACGCGCCGATCTGGCATTGCGTGTGGCAAGCCTCGATCAGATATCGCCTGAGGTCATCAACAAAATCGCGACCGTTATCGGGCAGAAGCTGAATGCGCTGGGCGAATTCAGCCGCGAGTCATACGGCGGCGTGCGCGCGGTTGCGGAAATGTTTAACCGGCTCGATTCGGACACGAGTAAAGAGCTTTTGGCCCACATTGAGTCGCAGGATCCAACGCTGGTCGAGACGATTCGGCATCTGATGTTCGTATTCGACGATCTGCTGTTGCTCGGCCAGGAAGCGATTAAAGAGATTCTGGCACGGGTGGACCGCAAGATACCGATGGTGGCGCTAAAGGGCACCAGCGAGCAGATCAAGCAACACTTCCTCGGATGCATGTCCGAGCGCGGCGCGCAGATGATGCTCGAGGATATGGACGCGCTGGGTCCGGTGAAGATCAAGGAAGTGGAAGCGGCGCAGCAGGAAATCATTGCCGTCGTCCGCAAGCTGGAGGCGGAGGGCGTGATCAGTCTCCGCGGTACGGTCGGCGAGCAGTATGTTGTCTAAAATTCTGCGGGACGAGCAGAAAGATGCAGTGGAGCCGCTTCCGTGGCGGCGCGTGGGCGGCGGCGCATCTCCAGCTCCAGTTGCAGCGCCGGCGACGGTGAAGGCTCCCGTGCCGGTGGTGATGCACCGAACCGCGGGCGGGCATTTTCAACAGGAATCCGTGCTGCAGCAGGAAATCCAAACCTTGCAGGCGCGCATGGCTGAACTTGAAGCAGCCGCAGAGCGGCGGGTTCGGGAAACGCGCGAAGCGGCATATAAAGAGGGTGAGGCTGCGGGGCGCAACCAGGGGACCGCGCAAGTCCAGCCGGTTTTAGATAAGCTGGCGCAGTCCATACGGGAAATCGTCGATATGCGTCCGAAGCTGAGGCACGAAGCGGAAACAGACGTCGTGAAGCTGGCGTTAGCGATCGCGAAAAAGGTATTGCATCGTGAGCTGGTAGCCGAACCCGAAGCCCTCCTGGGGTTGATTCGCGTGTCCATGGACAAAATCCGTGTGAATGAAATCGTGCGCGTGCGGACCAACCCGCAACATCATGGGCCGATACAAGCGGCGATCGCGCGCTTTTCGATGGGCGCGAAGGTGGAGATCCTGGCAGATGCAAAGTTGCCGCTGGGCGGCATCGTGATCGAGACCACGCGCGGTGAGTTCGATGCCTCCGTCGATATGCAGTTGAAGGAAATCGAGCGCGGCCTGACGGATCGCCTGGCGCATTCGCGTTGACATGGAATTTGCTGGGTCAAAAATTGCGCAGGGTCGAAGAGCCGAATTGGCGGCCTATGCGGCCGCCGCAGGCCGAGGGCCCGCCCCACTCAAAGCTGAAGGGCTGACATGGAAGCGATTGATATAGCCCCGTATCTGCGTAAGATCGAGCGCATGCCTGGCGGTGTATGGCGCGGACATGTGACGGAAGTCACCGGCCTGTTAATCGAATCCAGCGGACCGGCGGTTGCGGTCGGGGATTTCTGCGAAATTCAAACGTTCACCGGGCGGGTGGTGAGGACACAAGTGATCGGGTTTCGAAATGGGCGGGTGTTGTCGATGCCGCTCGAAGAGACCGACGGTCTGCAGATGGGCGATCCGATCATCGCGCGCAGCGAAAAAGCCGGCGTGCTGGTTGGACCGTCGCTGCTCGGCCGTGTGCTCGATGGCTTCGGCGAACCGATGGACGGCGGTCCACCGGTGGAGGAAGACGCAAACTATGAGCTGTACCGTCAGCCGCCCAGCCCGCTGGCGCGCGAGCACATCACGCAGCCGCTCATCACTGGCATGCGTGCCATTGACAGCCTCCTGCCGTGCGGGAAAGGGCAGCGAATCGGCATCTTCGGCGGTAGCGGTGTAGGAAAAAGCACCCTGCTCGGGGCGATGTGCAAGCACAATTCGGCGGATGTGGTGGTGATTGCCCTCATCGGCGAACGCAATCGCGAAGTGCGCGCGTTTCTCGAGCATGAACTCGGTCCGGAAGGCCGGAAGCGCGCCGTAGTTGTGGTTGCCACATCGGATCGTCCGGCGCCGCTGCGAGTGCGAGCTCCGTTCGTCGCTCTCGCCGTAGCCGAGTACTTCCGCGATCAAGGCAAGAACGTGCTGCTGGTTATGGATTCGGTGACGCGACTGGCGATGGCGCAACGCGAGATTGGTCTTGCGGCCGGCGAACCACCCAGCCAGAAAGGCTATACGCCGTCGGTGTTCAATATGCTGCCCAAGGTGTTTGAACGCGCGGGCAATTTTCCGCAGGGCTCGATTACGGGGTTCTTCACGGTGCTGGTGGAAGGCGATGATTTCAATGAGCCTATCTGCGATGCGGTCCGCGGCATTCTGGACGGGCACATTATTCTGTCGCGTCAATTGGGTGCTGCGGGACATTATCCGGCAATCGACATTCTGAACTCGGTCAGCCGCTTGCAATCCAAGGTCTCGACAGAAGAGCAGAAGGCGGCGGCGCGCAAGGTGCGCGAAGCACTGGCGTCATATCGCGATGCGGAAGATCTGATCAACCTGGGCGCGTACGTGTCGGGCAGCAATCCCAAGCTCGATCAATGCATCAAGGCACGTCCTCACATCATCGATTTTCTGCGTCAGGATGCGGAAAAGAATGTGAGCCGGGACGAGACTCTATACGGCTTGAACAAACTGGGCGCGCTGCTCGGATAAGCGATGAAGGCGTTCCGATTCAATCTTGCGCGGGTGCTCGACTTGCGCGAGAGCGAAGCGAAGGCGGAGGAATCGAAGCTCGAGCAGATGTATGCGATGCGCGCGCGAATGGAAGCCGAGCGGGATGCGTTAATCAACGGATTTGAGCGCATGGCGGTGGCCATCAAGTCGCAGCAGGCGCTGCAGCCGTCCGAGCTGATGGCATTGGACCGATATAAAGCACGCGTCGAGCGGGAAAAAACGGAATTGGCAGCACGCCTTCGAGCTCACGAAGAAGCGATCGGAAAACAACGGGCACGAGTTGTAGAAGCACGCGCGCGGGTGCGGCTGCTCGAGAAGCTACGTGAGAAGCGCAAGGCGGAGTGGCAGGTGGGCGCTGATCGCGAGATGGAAGAGTTAGCAGCGGACTTCTCAGCGGCGCAGTGGCTAAGAGAGCGGGGGTGAGGAGTGGGGCATAATAAGTGGTGCCATGGCGAGCAGCCCGGTGTACTTAGAAATTGTCGACTTCTTCGCCTCGGGGACAACGCCGCAAGCAGTAATTGACTTCAAACCTTTCACTTGCTGCGCAGGAGCGTGCTCTTCAACTCCTGGAACTCGCCAAGGAGAATCGCCTGACACCTGAACAGGCTTCGGAATTAGAACATTTTACTGAGTTGGAACATATCCTGCGGATGGCAAAGGCGCGCGCGCGGGAGATTCTGGCTGCCCGGCAGTGAATTGGCCGGGAGCTGTACGCCGGCTGGTCGAAAGCCGGGCACAACGCCGATGCGAGTATTGCCTGTTGCATGAAGAGGACGCGGGATTCCCGCACCACATTGACAGCCGAAAACATGGCGGATCAAGTGAGCCGGATAACCTAGCAAGTGCATAACTGGGCATTTTGGCCGTTGCGTCTGCTCGACACGTTACGTGAGAAGCGGAAGGCCCAGTCGCAAGTAGCGGCTGATCGTGAGATGCAGGAATGAGCAAGGGATCTGGCAGCGGCGCAATGGCTGCGCGGCGCTGGCGCGCGGAGAACATCCGTCCGATGAAGTCTTAGCCGGTATCCCGTTCGCGTTGTTTGTTCATGGCCTGTCTTTCAGCACAAGCTCACGAACGCGCAATCCGGACACGCGCTGAAGCCTTCTGTCGTTCGTCAGCAGTTCTGCGTCGAAAACGAGGGCGGTAGCAACAATAATCGCATCCGGAAGCTTCAACTGTTCTTGCCGACGCAACTGTATTGCACGCGCTTCGACGTCTTGCGTCAGGGTCACGACAGCCACTTCGCTCAGAAAGTCCCGAATCTGCTTTTCACTCGTCGTATCGAGTGCGGGATAAGAAAGCAGCTCCATCTTTGGATTACAGAAACCAAATACTCGCCCGCAGGCGGCGGCACCGCCAATCGCCCGCCCAGGAGATAGAGGACAGCATCGTGTCCAGCAGCCGTCTCACCGCCACTCGTCGCGCACACGTTCTTGGTACGTCAGCGGGTCTTCGGTTAACTGCAAGACACCGCTGTAACGCGTCAAGTCGACCGCACCCGGCGTTCGCGAAGAACCTTCCTGCATCGCTTCAAGGATCCGGATGACTTTCTGCACCTGGTCTTCACTAAGTTCATCAATGGCACGATGGAGGTCTTGTCTGGTCGTCATTGCTGGCACCACGTTTTAATAGTTGTGGCCGGTCGTCGCGTAACCCGGCACACCAGCCTAGCAGATTTCGTGAAGGATAACGTTTTAGTGACGGCACGTCAACTGTCGTGAGGTCGGCTTCGGCCTCAACGCCGGTTTTCTTGCCGTGCTACATTCCTGCTTAAACACCAATGTACGGGCCGAATTTTCAGTGAGCCGATGACGGACGTTCGCTCGCGGGTGGAAGTAAAAAAGGCGGAATTGGATCGTTTGCGGCCACTCGCGAGACGGGGACTTGCGGCGTTGGCCGCGTGGTATGACGTGGAACTGACCTACACGTCAAACGCGATCGAAGGCAATACACTGACACGCGTCGAAACTGCTGAGGTAATCGAGAAGGGCCTTACCATAGGCGGTAAGCCGCTCAAGGATCATCTCGAGGCGATTGGGCATAAAGAGGCGCTCAGGTTTGTGCGCGACCTGGCGCAGAGGGAAGATCCGGTGCGTGAATCAGATGTGCGGCAAATTCACGCGCTGATCCTGATGTCGGCGGACCCATCTGAAGCTGGTAAGTATTCCGATCACGACCGCGTCATCAAAGGCTCGCCTCTAGTGTTGCCCTCGGCATGGGAGCTGAAGCCGCTGATGAGCGATTTCGGCGTGTGGCTTTCGGCCGTTGAGCCGGGTCCGGAAGCGGCATTTGATGCGCACGCGAAACTCGTTACGATTCATCCGTTCAGCGATGGGAATGGCCGTACGGCCAGGCTGCTGATGAACCTGCTGCTGTTGCGTGCCGGATATGCACCCGTTGTCATTGGGCCGGAGCATCGGATCCGATATCTGGACAGTCTGCAGGCGCTACAGCTTCACGGTCACGAAGAGCCGTATAAGCAGTTTCTGTACGAGCGTCTGGAATCCGGTTTGGACGAGCACCTACGGAGACTACACCCGGATCTTGAGGCATGAACAAAGCCTACGTCCGCAGCCGGCCGCATCATCCCGGAAAGCATCAGCGCGCTGTCCGATATGTAAAGTGTGAATCGATTCTGGGAGGACGCGGCCAGCATCTTCGAGACTGCCACGGCGGTTCGAGATGGCGCGGATTCCGAGATTGCGATCCTTGTTGACGCGCGCAATGGTCTCCGGATCGTCGATGCGGCAGGGTGGGGCTTAGACGCCTTACGCCGGGAATATCAGGCATCCACCGCTTACACGGTCAAACGTTCCGGCGGCTCCGTTACAGTCGAAGCACAAAACGGGTCCGATCGCTGCATGCTGAAGAAGACAAGCACCGGTAATGCTCTGCCGAATCTGCTCGGCGGCATCCCTCATCACCTGGTCCGGGAAGCGGTTCCCGCTCTGCTGGCGTAACCCACAAATACTCTGGTCACCCCTTCCCTCCTCGTTTGCAGGAACATTCAGCCACATTCTGCGGCACTGTATGGGACTTTTTCTTAGCCCGATTGGTTGTGTGTGTGATAGCATATAGTTCACATAACTGTAAGCCGGTGAGCACCTCGTATGGACACCAGACCCGATCCCATGAGCAGGCAGGATGTGATCGAGGCGGATGAAATCGAGCTGGTACTACGATTCGCGGAAATTCGCGATCTCATTGTGTCCCGTGGCTATACGGAAATCCGGCTAGTAAACCCTAAAACATTGGAAACCCGCATACTTACACCTTCGGATTTGGGTTTGCAGCCGAAGAACGGGCGGGCGGGCGATGCGGAGTAAGCCTCGTATGTAGTACACTGCGTGGCACAAACCGTCACAATGGCAGGACTATTGTGGTGCCAGTTAGTACTACTGTGATGATATCAATATTGACATCGAACGAACGCAGCAGAGAGAATGTTTTGCGAGGTCTCTCTAGGACCACGACGACGTCTAGAGAATGAACACCAGGAACGAAAAGGAGGTGCTTTGCACAATGTCCCAGCGGGTCGTTTTCACGTTTGACGACAGCAGCTTGGAAAGTTTGAGGCAAGTCCAGGATAGAGGAGAATTCTCATCCATGGGGACCGCTGTGCGCGAGTCGGTACAACTCAGCGAGATCCTGCAGGACCAGGTTGCTGAGGGCTTCTCGCAAATCATCCTGCGGAATCCTCAAACGAATCAAGAGAAAACGATCGTGATCCCCTCGTTGCAGAAGATCGCGAAATCGGTCCGGGCAAAACAGAAAGCGGATAAGCAAGTGAGCTGACTGAAATGCATCCCGATGATCAGCCACTCGATGGGGGATCAACTGCAGATCCGCCGGACAGAGCCACGATCGAGGTCAAAGGGCCGTTTGATGTCGAGAAGCATCGCGGCGTTGTCACCGTGTGGCTGATCGCTCTCCTCGCCGTCGTGATTGTCGGCCATTATTGCTGCTTGCTGGTTATGGAATGGAACGGCAAAAAGGCCGACGAGTTGACGAGCGCATTCAATGTGGCGCTTCCGGTTATATCGGGACTGACAGGCTCTGCTGTCGCTTATTACTTCACGAAAGAACAGACCCGGAAATGAAGGGGCGTGTCGGGCGCGCTCGAAAGCCGCAGTTACTCGAAGTCCAGCAATGATACATCCAGCAGATGCTCGGGTAAAAACGCGCGATTCGAGCGCTCTCCACGGCCCGATCCAGGCTCCAATTCGAGGCCCACGATGTAACCGTTTTCACGAAAGATACATTGCTTGACGCGCCCGGACAACTCAATATCGTTCGCCGTGATGCGCACGATTGTTTCAACCGGAATCGGAACACCGGTAAAGAGGCCCACGCCGGTGACGGACACATTCTCGAGAATCGCAATCTCACGGTGCTCGGAACCGTCGGACTCCCCCCAGTGAAGTTGAACGAGGTCCGAGCACAGCAGGCGTTTGCTTTGCCGGCGTTCGCAGGCATAGCGTTTGGTCTTGCTCGTGTAGGTTCCTCGGAGCTTCACGCTGACCTTATCGGCCACTATTTGCCGGCAGAGGAATTTAAGCTGAGATCTTTCAGAATTGCATCCACGTAGGCCGTGGTTTCGGGAATATCGGGAACCTTCTTATCCGTATCGACACGCTGCGGCCCGGCATTGTAGGCGGCGAGCGTGAGCTTCAGGTCGCCCTTATACCGAGTCATCAACTGCTTTAAGTACTGGGCGCCGGCGTTCACGTTCTGCTTAGGATCCAGCGGATCGACGCCAAACTGCTGCGCGACCTCGGGCATTAGCTGCATCAAACCGAGCGCTCCTTTTTCCGATATGGCGCACGCGTAGGAGGCCGATTCGCGGCGAATGACGGCCCGGATCAGTTCCGGCTTGAGACTCTGCGTTTTGGCAGCGTTTTCGACGAGCGGCTTCAGATCATCTTCGGGCATGGCATCGCAGCCGGGAATGATGGTAGGAACCGGTATGGTGGCCGGCGTTGTCCACGGGGCGCTGAAGAAGGCGTCCGCGGGACCGCCGGTTCCGATCTGCGCCTGTACCGCGGTCCTCTGCCTGGCGATGGAGGCCTGCATCGCGGTAGCAGCGCCCCCTTGCTTGGCCGCAACGTCAGACGGATTTTGAACCGCTTGCTCAGCGGCACGCGCGCGCATGAGTCCAATCACCACGATTGCGATAAATAGCCGCAATGACATGCATATAAGTAGCGCCGGAACCGGAGAATACTTCTCAAGTCGCCGATAAGAAAGCCAAGAGATCATGGCGAGCAATCCCTACGGCGCATATCTGGAATCCAAAGTTTTCACTGCTTCTCCTTTGCAATTGGTTCACCTCGCGTACGAAGGCGCGATAGAAGTGATAGGCGAGGCGCGTTTGCACCTGGCCAACAAACGAATTCAGGAAAGAGCCGCTGCGATTACGAAAGCGCAGCGGATCCTTACCGAATTGCAGTCGTCACTAGACGTTCAGAAGGGCGGACAGATTGCCACACGGCTGGGCCAGCTGTACGACTACATGCAGCGCCGCCTGATTGAGGCGAACTTCAAACAGGCCGATGAACCGCTCGCAGAGGTTCAGCGCCTCCTCGAGACGGTAGACCAGGCATGGAAAGAGATTGCCGCCGCCGAGATGCCGGTTCCGCAGGCTGTTGTCGCGGCAACGGCAAGTCCATGGGCAAGCAGCAGCGATAGCTTCGCTTACAGCCGGGCCGAATACACGTTCTGATCGAGGGCCACGGGCACTTGCCTCGGCCGCGGCCTGGGATTACGATTTCGGCTGCAGATCTTGGGTGATTAGCTTGGTTAGTCCGAGCCCGTCACCTTTGGCCATTACGTTAGCGAGTTGCTGCTCCGCTAAATCAATGCTGGTCTGGCCGGCCTCATCTTCCTCGCCCGTTCCCAACCACCCTGAGGACCCCGATTCCCGAGCGGTTTTCAGCAGCTGCGAGAACATTAGCCCTTGAAATTGCTCCGCCGCATGCTTGATCCTGTCGGGCGAGTTCTTCTGATTCGTTACCGGCGCCAGCGGCCCGAGTGCGCTGATGTTATTGATCAAAGATTAAATCACCTCTAAATCCGCATCCAATGCCCCAGCGGCGCGCAGATCCTGCAGGATTGCGATGATGTCGCGGGGTGTTGCGCCGATCGTATTCAATCCGCGGACCAGGTCTTCGACCGTCGCTCCCTCTTTAAGCATCAGATTCTTGGTCTTCTCTTCACCGGCTTTCACTTGCGTTTCAGGAATGACTTCCGTTTTTCCGTTTGAGAAAGCTTCAGGCTGCGACACGCTGTACGTGGTTTGTACTTCAACCGTCAAACTTCCGTGCATGATGGCAACAGGCGCAACGTGCACGTCCTTGCCCATGACGATGGTTCCCGTGCGTTCGTTCACCACAATGCGCGACGTGCGCTTCGGATTAACGGCGATTTCTTCGAGCTCCGCTATAAACTCGACCGGTCTGTTCGCGTAACTGGGAGGGACGGCAACGGTCACCACCGCCCCGTTATCCGCATGTGCGGGCGGCGCAGGGAGATCTGAGTATTTCTTATTGACGGCTTCAGCGACCAGGCTCGCAGTTCCGAAGTCCATTTGCTTCAACTGCAGCTTGACTTCGGTCTTCGGTTCGGCCGACGGCGCCGGGCGTTCAATGAGCGCGCCTTCGGGAACACGTCCCACCGTAGGGTGATTGACCACCTTCGTACTCCCGTTTCCTCCAGCGGCAAAACCTCCGGTGAGCACCGGGCCCTGCGCAACCGCATAAACCTGCCCGTCAGCGGCTTTGAGCGGCGTCATGATCAGCAGACCGCCCTGCAGGTTCGGAGCGTCGCCAATCGAAGATACTGTCACGTCGATCTTCATGCCGGGTTGCGCGAATGGAGGCAACGTTCCTGTGACCATCACGGCGGCAGTATTCTTGACCGTGATTGCAGATGGAGCAACAGTGACACCCATACGTTGCAATACATTGGTCAAACTCTGCGCCGAAAATACCGTCTGCTGCCGGTCGCCTGTACCGGCCAGACCGACTACCAGGCCATAGCCGAGCAGTTGATTTTCACGCACGCCCTCAACCGACGCAATATCTTTCAGAAGTGTCGCCGCTGTCATGGGCATGACGAGCAAGCAGGCGATGAGAATTGAGAACAGGCGTTTCATCTCAAGCCTCAAAACGGCAGAATACCGAGCAATAACCGGTACAGGAAGTTGGGCCGCCGGATCGCGTCATTCACAACGCCTTTTCCGTCCAGCTTTACTTCGAGCTGTGCGATGCGCTGTGAGGGCACGGTGTTATCGGCCGACAGATCCGCCGGACGAACGACGCCACGAACCGTGACGGTTTGCCACTCAGAGTTGATCTGCACATTCTTTGTTCCTTCCAGCACCAGGAAGCCGTTCGGCAGAACGCGCACGACGCGCGCCGTCATGTTGGTTGTCAATGTAGTCGTGCGTGAGGTGGAGCCTTGACCGTTCAACTCTGTGTCACCCGAGATCTTAGGCAGGCTGGAAAGCAGTGCGGTGGCGCCAGGGCTCTTGATGCCGGGGAAGCCGGAAATGCTCGGTGTCGTGCTCGATTTGCGTTGTGTTTGGGTGTTGCCGGTTGTGACCGCGGATGCTGATTCCGCAACGATGACGGTCACCACGTCGTCGACCCGGCTCGCGCGGGGGTCGCGCGTCAGGTCCGTCATCGTAGAATACCCGACCCAGGTTGAACCCGGCGTAGTCGCCGCTCCTTCGGTGGTGGCGCGGCTCTCGGCTTGGCGGATGTATTCGTCGACTGCGGAAGGTGGCGGATCCTTTTTTAACAACTTCTTTGGATTGACCGACGCGGAGCAGACCACCGCCGCAATCAGAAATACAGTCACGATTTTCATTGTTTTATCGACGGGGTGTCGACCCCTGCCTTGTCCGGACCTTCCACTCGCGCCCGGAACAGCTTGCCCGATTCCGGGTTCTTGAAAGACACAAAATCGCCTCGGCGGCCGGATGATTGTGCTTCCGCATCAAACGCTAGTTGCGCAAGACCACTCCGGACGACTACACTGACTCGGTCGCCCTTCATGATGTCGTCCGGCGGTTCAATGGCATCTGTCCAGATGGGCGAGTTTGCGGAGATGAACCGCCGAGGCAATGCCCCTTCGACCTGCTCAATGGACACGGGGGTAACGCGCCGTTGCGGAAATTCCTCGACCTTTTGGAGTGAGACCTGCATGACCTTAATTGGAACGCCCGGCTTGAGTTCTTCGAGCGCAATCAGCCGTGTCGTTTGTACGCTGATTTTGACGCGCGCCCAGACGGGGAATCTCTTGTCGCCGTCATAGATAACGTAACCGTGCCAAAGTGCTACCGGCGGCGTGCCGAGGTCCTCTCGGCGGAATACAAGTTCGCCGGCCGGGGCTGGGAAGCGGCTTAGCTCAACGATTTCAATGTGAGCGTCTGCTCCCAATGTCTGGTGCATGGCCTTCGATGCGGCATCTGCCGTCAATGGCGCAACGGGTCTTTCGAAACAGATGTCGTTGCTCGGAAGCGCGCCATCGTAATTGAACCGGGCCGCAATCTGGCGTACTTCGCCCGGATGCATCACGCGTTCGACGCCGGGCGCAGGCGAGTAGCCAATGCTTGCGTCGGGATCGGCGGACGTAAACGCGGGCACGGCTTTCGCCAGGTCGCGAGCCGTGATATTCGGACCCGAAACCGGCAAACAGGCAGCCGCGATGAACGCCAGAAGAATCATTGCTTGATGTTGTTGATCTGCTGATACATCTCGTCGGCAGCCTTCACGACCTTGGAATTGGCCTCGTAGGCGCGCTGGCTTTGAATCAGGTTGACGAACTCTTCAACGATGTCCACGTTCGATTGTTCCTGATATCCCTGCATCAGCGTGCCGACTCCATCTGATCCGCCGGGATTACCGACAATGGGTTGACCGGATGCGTCAGTCGGCGCATACAGATTGTTGCCAAGACTGTTCAAACCGCCGGGGTTTTGGAAGTTCGCAATCTGAATCTGGCCCGCAACCTGTGCGGCAGTCTGCCCGGGCAGGCTGTAGCTGACCGTCCCATCCGAAGCAATGGTCACGTTTAGCGACTGGGCGGGAATGGTGATCTGAGGATCAAGCATCAGGCCGGACGAGTTGACGAAGTTCCCGTCTTTATCCAGCTGAAACGAGCCGTCGCGAGTATATGCAAGCGTACCGTCTGCCTGCCGGATCTGAAAGAAGCCTTTGCCCTGTATCGCAATATCCAAGGGATTACTAGTCTGGGTGAGATTGCCCTGCTGCTGGATAATTTCGTTCGATATCGGCCGCACGCCGAGCCCGATCTGTAAACCTGCCGGGACTACGGTCTGCGCACCGGATGCAGTACCCGGTTGAGTCATGTTCTGGTACATGAGGTCGGTAAACTCGGCGCGGCGCATTTTATAGCCGGCCGTGTTTGCGTTGGCCAGATTATTTGCGATGTTGTCGACGTTCATCTGCTGCGCATTCATTCCACTCGCAGCACTGTATAAAGCGCGGATCATCTCTTAAGAACTCCTTTGTTACTGGCCGGAACGGGCCACCTCTTCAATTGCCTGATGATTCATGTCCGTCCCGATGCTGATGGCCTTCTGAAGCATTTCGAATTGCCGCATGACAGTGACCAGGCGAACGGCGGATTCGGCCGGCGTTACATTCGAGCCCTCCACCTTCCCCTGCTCGACCTCACCAGGTGCGCGCTTGATATCCGCGGCTTGTCCGTTAAAGCGGAAGTAAGTCGTACCCTGTTTCGAAAGCTGGGAAAGATCTGCGAAGGACGCCACTTGCAATTGCGCTACGGTCTGTCCGCCCTGAGTAATGGCGCCCGTCGTGTCGACTGTTATCGGCTGAGTTGGATCGAGTTGGACCGGATTACCATTTACATCCCGGACCGCGTAGCCGTCCTGAGTCGTCAGCTGTCCGGTTGGACTCAATCGGAACGATCCATTACGTGTATATAAGGTGTTGCCGCCCGGTCCATTTACCGCAAAGAAACCTTCGCCCCCGACCGCGAAATCCAAAGGGTTCGAGGTCTGCTGCAGCGAGCCCTGCGAGAAATCGGTCCAGTTCTTGATGATGTCCGGCATTTGCGTCGGATCGTTCTCGCCACCGGCAAGCGCATCGGCCGACGTGTACATGTCGTAGAACTCGCGGTCCACCTTGTACCCGTTCGTCTGGGTATTGGCCAGGTTGTTCGCGAGCAGGTCGAGCGATTCGAGACTGGTGCGCATGCCGCTGGCAGCGGCGCTGGTGAGCGGATCCATACTTCCCCGAGCCAGATGAGCACGTGTATTGCCACGGTTTTTGCCGGGAAATACAAAGGTTTGGGCGTATTTTAGCGACGAACTATGGTCGGGCGACGAGATTTGGACGGCGAGGGAAGGCGCGGAGCGCCGGCCCTGCTGTATCCTAGAACTGGGATAGATGGCTCGCGGCACGGCCAGAACGAAAAAGACTGAACAAATCACTGGCGTGATGTCGAGTTCGGGAAACGTTTTTGCCGATCTCAAACTCCCGAATGCCGAGGAGCGCCAGACCAAAGTGCGTCTTGCGCTAGCGATCAATCGCATTCTTCAGCAAGGCCGGTTAACACAGACAGAAGCAGCGCGCCGGCTTGGTATTAATCAGCCCAAAATCTCCGCCTTATTGCACTATCGGTTGGAGGGGTTTTCGGTTGAACGGCTCATGCTATTTTTAAACGCGCTTGGCCGTGACGTTGAGATTGTGATCCGCGTGAAATCAAGTTCTCGTGGGCCCGGACGCATCGTGGTTACGGCCGCATAACTGCCGGTCGTGGATATGGT
>JAFARV010000780.1 GCA_019245255.1 Acidobacteriaceae bacterium
CCGCGGCCGGCCATGTTCGTAGAAACTGTGACCGCACCCTTGCGGCCTGCCTGGGCGATGATGTGCGCTTCGCGTTCGTGATTCTTGGCATTCAGAACCTCATGCTTCACGCCCGTTTTCTTGAGCAGCGCCGAGAGCCGTTCCGACTTCTCAACAGAGATGGTTCCGACCAGCACCGGCTGGCCTTTCTCCTGCAGCGCCTTGATCTCTTTCGCCGCATTTCGGAACTTCTCATCTTCCGTGCGATAGACGACATCCGAGTTGTCGGCACGGATCATCGGCTTATTGGTGGGAATGACCGTAACGTCGAGATTGTAGATCTTGCCGAATTCCGCCGCTTCCGTATCGGCTGTACCCGTCATCCCGGCCAGCTTCTTATACATGCGGAAGAAATTCTGGAAAGTAATGCTCGCGAGCGTCTGTGTTTCGCGCTCGATCTTAACGTTTTCTTTTGCCTCGACGGCCTGATGCAGCCCATCGCTCCAGCGGCGTCCCGGCATCAGGCGACCCGTGAACTCATCTACGATCACAACCTGACCGTCCTGAATCACGTAGTCGCGATCAAGTTGATAAAGAATATGCGCGCGTAGGGCTTGCTGCACATGATGGTTCAGTTCAATGTTCGCAGGATCGTAGAGATTGCCCGTGCCGAGCAGCTTCTCCACCTTCAGTACACCTTGTTCTGTAAGCGCGGCGGTCCGATGTTTTTCGTCGACCGTGAAATCGCCGGTCGTGTAGGACTGGCCGGGCTCTTTGCCCTGAATAACCTCACCGCGCTCGAGATAGGGAATGATGCGATTGACTTTGTAGTATTTATCCGTTGACTCTTCGCTAGGGCCCGCAATGATCAATGGAGTGCGCGCTTCGTCAATCAGAATGGAGTCGACCTCGTCGACGATCGCGAAATTGAAATCTCGCTGGACACAGTCCTCCAAACGAAACTTCATGTTGTCGCGGAGGTAGTCGAAGCCGAACTCGTTATTCGTGCCGTACGTGATGTCGGAGCCATATGCTTCACGGCGCTCCCGCTCATCGAGATCGTGAACAATGGTGCCTACTGTCAGACCGAGAAAGCGATGAATACGTCCCATCCATTCCGAGTCGCGCTTGGCGAGGTAATCGTTCACCGTCACGATATGAACACCCTTGCCGCTGAGGCCGTTCAGGTAGCTGGGCAGTGTGGCAACCAGCGTCTTTCCTTCACCGGTCTTCATTTCCGCTATGCGCCCGCGATGGAGAACGACACCGCCGATCAACTGCACGTCAAAATGACGCATGTTGAGGACGCGGCGTCCGGCCTCCCTGCAAACCGCAAAGGCTTCTATAAGGATGTCGTCGAGCGAGGCGCCATTCGCCAAGCGCTCTTTGAATTCAACAGTTTTGGCGGCAAGGTCATAATCGGAGAGAGGCTGCACGCGCGGCTCCCAGTCCCCAATCGCCGCAACCATAGGACGGATCGCCTTGATCTCCCGGTCATGCTTCGTGCCAAAAATCTTGGCGAGCGTTCCTTCAAGCATATTTCGAGCTTTAACTTTCAGTTTAACCGGGTGGTGCGCTCTTTCGCTTACCGGGCGGGAGTAGTCCGGTAAGGGAGTTACCGGAATGGATTCTCGACCGCGATGCCGAAGTACTGCTGACCGGAGTTTAAGTCCTCAGACCAGATTCGTGAGCAGCCGGCACGTTCGGCTGCCTCACGACACCATACCCTTGCCTTCAACAATGTGCACGTACTTATTGATTGGCAAATCCGTAATTCTCTCGATGCGTTTGCTCGGTGCGGGCCAGTGAATCTCCAGCTCCTCGATCTTTGTCGCTTTGCCGATTCCGAGTACTTCCCGCGGATCGTGTGACGATAAATAACTCCCGCCGTTGTTCTTCAACCGGAACCGTTTCTTACCCCCGGCAGTCCAGTAGATCTTCGCCCCGATCGCATCCCGGTTGCAAGTCACGCCTTCGAGTCTGATGCCCAGCCAGTTGTTGCCCTGCGCGGCATTATTTTTCAACAGGACCGGCGCTCCGCCGTTATTCGCGACCAGAACATCGAGCGCCCCATCATTGTTGTAATCACCAACCGCGAGACCGCGCGCAGCAAATGGTTTGTGAAACGCAGGACCGGCTTGGTCGCTGACGTTCTTTAGTTTGCCGTCGTCGCCTTGATGGAAGAGGAGCAAAGGCTCCTTGTACTTTACCTGCAACGAATACTGATCGATCATGTCGTCCGGATGCCCATTGGCAAGGAATAGGTCGACCCGGCCGTCGTTGTCGTAGTCGAAATACTTCAATCCCCAGCCGCTCAGGAGGCGCGTAGCCTGAGCGACGCTCTGCACGTGAGCCACATCGCGAAAGCTTTCGTCCTTGTTGTTCTGATAAACCGAAAACATCTCCTGATCAACGTTCGCGACAAACAGGTCCTGATAGCCGTCGCCGTTCAGATCCGCGGCGTCGACGCCCATGCCGGAGCGAGGCTGGCCGTTCTCACTGAACGCAACGCCTGCCTGCAGGCCGATCTCCTCCCACTTCCACGTCCCGTTCGGGCCCGAACCGCGATTAACGAATAGCCAGTTCTGCACCGTATCATTGGCGACGAACAGATCCATAAGACCGTCGTTGTTGACGTCCGTTGCGACCACGCCCAAACCCTTGCCGATGGATCTCGCGATGTCCGTCCCCTTGGTCACGTCCGTGAACGTTCCATCCCCGTTATTGTGGTAGAGAAAATTCGCCGTTCCTTTAAACACGCGTGGAATGCAGTAATAATGTTTGCCGAGCTTGTTGTCGCCGCACTCAAACTTGTGAGCGCCGGAATAATCGACAAAGCTACATAAGAACAGATCTAGCCGCCCGTCGTTGTCATAGTCGAACCACACAGCGCTTGTCGTCCAACCCGGCGTCGCCACGCCCGCTTTTGGTGTCACATCGCTGAACGTGCCGTCGTGATTGTTCTTATAAAGGATGCACTTGCCATATGCCGTAACCAGCATGTCCGGCCAGCCGTCGTTGTCGAAATCACCGACCGCGACACCCATGCCGAATGTGCCGCCTGTAACGCATGCTTTTTCCGTTACGTCGGTGAACGTGCCGTCCCGATTGTTCTTGTAGAGCGCATTGCGGATGGGCTTAGACGGCTTCCAGAAATCGCACGGACCGCTGTTGACCAGGTAGATATCCATCCAGCCGTCATTATCGAAGTCGAGAAACGCGCAGCCTGGCCCGAGAGTCTCCGGCAGGTACCTTTCGGGAGACATCGCGTTGTCATGGACCCATTCGATACCGCTGCTGGATGTTGGGACCTCTAGAAAGAGCGGCTCTGGGTCAGCTGTTGCGCG